>JAQVRJ010000015.1 GCA_028701115.1 Clostridia bacterium | reverse complement strand
ATAATAAAAAGTTTATTGCATCATTTTTAAATATTATCAATATTACACCTATAACAAATGCAATTATATCTACAAGTATAGCAAAATACCCTTTTCTTAATAAAACATTTTTCATTTATTTCACCTTTATTCTTTACTTTTACTTAAATATTATATCACTATATATTATACAAAGCAAGAATTAAAAAGGAATATAAATCTTATATATTCCTCAATTTTTATTATTATTTTTTCATATAAAATAATGTTTTAATATACTTAAGTCCTTATCTAATTCATAAACATATATTTTACCTGTTGGTATCTCAAAATTCATTATATCATCGTCATTAATATTTTCTAAATACTTTACTAATGCTCTTAAACTATTACCATGTGCAGATATTAAAATATTTTTACCAGATTCTAATTGCCCTTTAATTTCATCATTATAATACTCTTTGACTCTTTTAACGGTATCCAATAAATTTTCTGTTAATGGTAGTTGATCTTCAGATAAATCCTTATATTTCTCATCAAATCCTGGATATCTTAGATCATCTTTAGTTAGTTCTGGTGGTTTTACACTTGCACTTCTTCGCCATTGTCTAACTTGTTCTTCACCATACTTTTCCCTACTCTCATCTTTATTTAAACCTTGTAAAGCTCCATAATGTCTTTCATTTAATTTCCAACTAGATTTAATAACTGGATTTTTAACATCTAATTCTTCTAGAATACAATTCATTGTATGAATTGCTCTTATTAAAACAGATGTATAATATATATCAAATTTAAAATCTTTTTCTTTTAATAATTTACCCGCTCTATGTGCTTCATCTATACCCTCTTGACTTAAATCAACATCTGTCCAACCACAAAATTGATTTGCTTTATTATATACACTTTGTCCATGTCTTACTAACACTAAATACATTACATCACTCCTTAAATGCATTATATCATTAAAAAAACAACTTGTAAATAAAAAATATATACAAAAAAATAAAACCTTACGGTTCTATTTTTTAATTTCTTTTTCATCTTTATTTCCTATTTTGATTTCTTGAATTTTGTTTTTTTCTATTGCAAGAACTTTATATGTATTAACTACTACAGATAGGTTTGTTAAAAAGATTGCAATTATTGATAAGAATAACAATGAATCTGTTATCAATGTACTTGATGTAAATGCATTATTTATTATAGAAAAAATCATACTTACAGCTAAAATCATTAACGCAAACATTGAAACACAAATACCGATTAAGCCTGTTCTTAACTTAGGATCCATAATCTCCCTCCTTTTTGCATATTACTATTTTTTTTAAAATATATCATATTCTTTTCATAAAAGCAAGTTAATAATATAAAATAATTTATTATTGAATTTCAAGCCAAAATATGGTATAATAAATATGCTAAAAAAGTATTTTGTTTAAGGTCAAGCAAATGCATGACCTGCTTTTTTTAGAAATTATTTGTATTCTCACGAGAAATACTTATGAATATCGAGAAACATTGTATAGAAATCAGTAAAAAAGGATCACCATGTGTTTGGGAGACCTCTGATTTTTCAAATGGTATCGGCTTTTCATTAATAGTTGCAAATTTTAAAGGTGAAAAGAAAAAAGCATTATATATTCCAAAAAAATCTAATATTTCAAGCTTTAATAATGCACTTATTCCAATTAAACTTGGTGATGTTATTGTCAAAGTATCATATATTGATTCCAAGCTTAACATTAAAGTTTACTCAGTATTACACATTGATATAGGTGAAAAACTAATAAGTTTAAACTGTAAAGCTGAATATATAGATAAGAATTGGACAAATGAACGTATTGCTAATAATTACAAATATGCAATTATGGCTGCAGTTAAAAGTGCTACTTCAAAAAATATGCAACAGCCATGCTATGTAAAAAACTAGCAATAACTTGAAAAATACAATTATTATGAAACTAAACAAACTAGAATCTACTAAAAAAATCCTTGAAATGGGGAATCAAGTGCATTGCAGAAAATCAGCAATGAATAACATTATTTTCCCTAAATGGTGCGATTTAGGCCTTACTGGAATGGTGTATCGTCAATGTGTTAACACAAAGGAACAACCTTTGGGGTACATTTATGATGAATCTAAATTCCAGACCGTTTTAAGAATTATCAATGGTAAATTGTTAATAAGTGGCAGACCGGACTGCTATTGTTGGAATATTTCCAAAATAGAATCTTCCAAAAATGTCAGTGTCATTGGTACAAACTCTGCAACAGGAATTATTAACATGTGTGATATTCTTAATTCCATATCAGATATGGATGAAAAGAAACTGTTTGCAGATATGTTCGCAAGTCTTAATAAAGACTTACTCCTTATTCCTACTGAACCTGAAGAAAGAACATGTATCCAGGTTACTCAAGAATTATACAATGCTGGTATTACAGCTTGTGTTGATGAATGGATGGGCACTGATGAAAACGGATGTGCAACTCCAACATTATTACATATTGGAGATTATCTGATAGTTTCTGAATCTGGTGTATATTGTATACGTCAGGATGAATTTGAACAGACGCACACAATTTAAAAGCAATGCTATATTTAGCATTGCTTTTTCAGTTATTTATTATCTGATTCTTTTTCTTCATACTTAGCATTTTTAAAAAATATATTAAAATCTATAATCGGAACATTTATTGATTGTACTCCGCTTAAACCTGTTACAGAATGAATATATGATCTTGTATAATTAGATAATTCCTCTGCTCCTTTTAATTTCAATTTTTCTTCAAATTCTTTTCTTGTTAAAGATTTCTTTCCTAAAAAAATTCCATCCATAACAATATGTATATTAGTTATCTCGATATTTTTTTCTTTATTAGTTATTGAATAATCATTTAGCAATTTTATTTGTCCAAGATATTCATTATCTTTTTCAAATATTTTTACAATACTAAATCCAACTTTTGAAGTTATATTTATTTCCATTTTACCTTTTTCATTATTTGCATTTTTAATTACAAATTCACTTACAAAACTATCTAACACTTGAAAATCTGATTGTACATTTTCCATTTTATTACTCCTATATTTTATTAAAATTTTGTTATATCTTCTATCTTTTCTGCAAAATATTGTAATGATTTACCTTTTGGGGCATAAATTTTTCTTTATTAAGATTATCCGCCATTATTTCTTTTAGCGTAAATACTATACCTTTTTTTAACAACATCTTTTTTCATATCATTCCAGACTAATTGGAATGTAAAACACCAAATAGCATTATTTTCTATTATATCACTCATTGTTGAAACAATAAATGTATTTTCAGTTGCTTATGGTAATATTACGATTACAATTTTAAATATTTTGTTCATAATTATTAACTTCATACATATATTTTACTTTATATCTTTCAAAAAGTATATAATTAATGAATAAATAAAAGACACTTATAGTGTATAAGTGCCTAGAACAATTTTTAGTAATTCAATTTGGATTAATATAACTAGATATCTTTATCTATGCAACCGTCTTAATATATTTTTTTAATATTAAGATTTGCATAAATTTCCGTACTCAAAGAGCTCAATTTGTTCTATTTTCACCTGCACGCTAGTATAGTTTTTTATCCTCAAACGTTTGTATATATTTTTTAAATTATTTTTTTTAATTGTTTTCTCTATTTTTGTATTTATATGTGTTTTTAATTTAATTTGTAATAAATATTATTTGATTTATATTGTATTTTATATATATGTAGGTGATTTTATATTTAGTTATTTAACTATATTTTATATTATTGTACTTTGATTTAATTATTAATCAATGAATTATATACTTTTATTATGTTTCCCACATTTCATTAAAATAACATAATCTATATATTATATGTTAAAATGAAATATGTAAATTGAAAAATTATTCAATATATATGTATATTTATTAATATTTTAACTCAATTATATTATATCATATTTTTTCAGTTATGTAAATAAATTATTTAATTAAATGTACTTATAATATATAAAAAAGCTTAAAAACATAATATTTTTAAGCTTTTTATAAATTTTTTATTGTATTTCCTTTTCTATTAATTTTATTTCTTCAAATCTTTTTATCTTTTTAGTAGTAGTCTTAATTAGTTCTTCACCTGTAAGTATCATTTTTTGTATATGTTTATATCTTGGGAATGTCTTATTTAATTCCTTTATTTGTTTCCAAACTTCATTATAGAATTCCTCATCAGATAAATTGCTATATTCGTTTTCTCTAACATCTTTATTATATGATATTTTAACAGATACCATTACATCATTTTTATCATTTTTATCTGGTAACCCAAACACCATAGATTCTTCAACTATATCTAATCTATTAACTACGATTTCCATTTCTTCAGGGAAAACTTTTTTGCCATTTTTTAAAACTATAAGATTTTTACGTCTTCCCGTTATAAACAAGAAACCATCTTTATCAATATAACCTAAATCGCCTGTATAAAACCAACCATCTTTTATTACTTCGGCAGTTTTTTCTGGCATCTGGTAATATCCAAGCATTACATTTGGCCCTTTTACTATTACTTCCCCAATTCCATCTTTATCTTTATCTACAATATCTACTTTAACATTATTTAAAGGTTTACCTACTGAACCATTTCTCATCATTCCATGATATTCAGCGGCAATAACAGGTGAAGTTTCGCTTAAGCCATAACCTTGCACAATAGTAATACCCATATCATTAAATTTTTGCGATACTTCTTTATCTGCAGGTGCACCTCCAGATATTAAAAATCTTAATTCTCCACCTAATTGATCAATTACAGCTTTAAACAATTTTCTTCTAATATCTATATTATGTTTATACAAAAAATTACTTACTTTAAATAACATATTAATTAGATTTTCTTTCTTTTGCTTTTTAATCTCTTTATATATTGTATGATAAATAGCTTCTATAAGCACAGGTACTCCAACAAAAATACTTACTTTGTATTCATTTAAGTTTTGCTTAATATATTTTAAACCATCTGGAAAAACAGTTTTAGCACCACAAGCTAACATCATAATCATACATGTAGAACCAAATATATGATGGTATGGTAAAAACGCTATATTAGTATCTGTAGAACGTATATCTTCCACACATCTCATAGCATATATATTTGCTGCTATACCTTTTTGAGATAGCATTACAGCTTTTGCTTGTTCTGTTGTACCTGAAGTAAATAATAAAATACTCATTATATCACTTTTTACTTTATAATCTACAAATTCTTTATTATCTTTTAAAAGTTTTTCACCTTTTAATAATAATTCTTGAATACTTATATATCCATCTAATTTTTCCATTGAAATATATTCTTTAATTTGTATATTAGGATTATTCTTTACTTCTTCAATTTTATCTATATATTTACTATCAAATACAATTGCAGTTGGTTCACTTCTTAATAATAAGCTTTCTAACTCTCCACATTGTAAATCTTTATCCAAAGGAATTGATATCATGCCACCCAACATATTAGTCATATGCGCCAAAGCCCATTCATAAGAATTTCTACCTATAATAGCTATTCTTTTTTCTTTAAGATTCATATTATATAATGCAGTTCCCAATTTGTTTATATCTTCTAAAAAAGCTTTATATGAAATATTCACATATTCATTATTATTCTTTTTTATTGTAAAGGCTATATTATTTTCATAATTCTTTACTGATTCATATAATATTTCTTTTAAATTGTTACATTCAATATTTTCTATATTGTTCATTTTTTTCTCCTTTTCAATTGCCCATTAAGATTATCATATTATCTATATAAAGTCAATTTACCTTATTACTACTATTCAAAAAATAAATAAAAGATTTACAAATCATTATTTGTAAATCTTTTTTTATTGGAGCGGGTGATGAGAATCGAACTCACACCATCAGCTTGGAAGGCTGGAATTCTACCATTGAACTACACCCGCATCAACGAAGATAATTATACATAAATTAAACTCAAATGTCAACATTTTTATATGTTTTTACAATAAAATATAGTAAAATAATATAAAACAACGATATAAAATATAATTGTTTTATTAAAAAAACCTTAATATAAACATAAATAAATATCACCTTATACAACTTATGTATAAAGTGATATTTAAATAATTTTTATTATTTATTAATTGTTTGTTTCTACTGCTATTTTTTTAGGTTCAGCATATTCTATACCTTTTGTATCTACCGTTACAGTCTTCATTATTATTTCTTTAACTGGTATCCCAAAATCTTCACTATCTTTATCTTCACTCTTTGTTTCTGAAAGAGCTAATTCATCTACAACATCTAAGCCTTCAACTACCCTACCAAATGCTGCATAATTACCATCTAATCCTGTTAATGTATCTAAACATATAAAGAATTGAGAATAAGCTGAATCAAGATTATATGCATTTCTTGCAAAAGATATAACACCTTTTTCATGTGCAATTGAATTTTCTATACCATTTGCTGAAAATTCTCCTTCAATTGTATACTCTGGAGTTGTTGCTTCATCTTTAGCTCCACATTGTATAACAAAATCTTTTTCTATTCTAGTGAATGCTACACCATCATAGAATCCTGCTTTTATTAAAGCTATAAAGTTTTCTACTGATGTAGGTGCTTCTTTAGGATATAATTCTAAAACAATTTTTTTATTATTATCCATTGTAATTGTTACAACTGGATTTTCATCATCTTTTAAATAATCATATCTTGCTAACTCTTTTTCCTTTGCTTCTTTTATTGCCGTTGCTTCTGCTTCAATTTTAAAATCTTTATATAAAGATAAACCAAACATACCTCCAACTATTAAAACAATTACTAAAATAAATATTATTAAAAACTTGTATTCTCCGATTTCTGACATTATATATACCCTCCTATTAATATATTATTACTTGTAATGGATAAAACACTTCATTCTCATATCTTCCATATACACTTACTACATCATTGATATTGACATCTTCAATTGTTCGTGGTTCACCATTTTCTGTTATTATTATTGTCTCTTCTTCATCAAGGAAAATCATTTGAATATCCTCAGGTGATGTTTTAACAAAAAATACATAAAGATTTGGAACCACTTGTTGTATTGTACCAGATATAACCTCAATATTAGTTAAAGTTTCAACTTTTACTAAAGTTACTCCATTGTGTGTAACAACCAATTTAACATCCATACCTAATCTTAAATCATAAATACTACCATTTGCTCCATCAAAATCATAATTTGCATTTTGAGCTATTTCATATTTATATATTTTTTCATATACATCTTTAATTGATATATATGATGTAGTACCAATAATTATTTCAACTATATTACCTTGCTTAGAATAGTTGAATACTCCAACAATTATTTCTTCAACATTATTATTTACTATTACTAATTCTATATCTTCATTTACAATTATATCTTTTAATAAAATATTATTATTATCTTTTTTTATAACGACATTATTAATTAATGAATACTCAAAAGTTTTTCCATCTTGTGTAACTTTAATAATATTTTTTTCATCAACTGTTTTATATGAATCAAACTTTACATATATATTTTTCGTAACATTACTTACTACTATTCTACCTATTATTCCATCTTCCATATATGCTGTTACTGAATCATTCTCAGATAACAATGTTTTAGATATCTTAGTAGTATTATCATAAACTTGTAAGCTTCTAGATAAAACATATGTCTGTTCTTCATTATTAACATTTATTTTTATTATACCATTTAATAAATCTACTTCTGTTACTAAGCCAGATACATTATCTGATGTTCTTTCATATTGTATTCTATCTACTCTAGATAATATAGTAGCAATTTGAGCTCTCGTTACATATCCCTGTGGATCAAACTTATTATCGCTACCTATCATTAAATTTATTTTATTAACATATTCAACATATCCAATATATTTTTCAGTAACTAAATTAGCATCCTCAAATGTTACTAATGGAAAACTATTCAAGTTTTTCTCATCACCCAATAATTTAACAAAAATATATGAAGCTTCTTCTCTAGTTAAGTAACTTTTTTCTTGTCCATTGCCCAATAAAGATACCACATCTTCTAATGTTATAACTCCTTTTTCAATTAAAAATGATATTTCGGCATTTGCTTCTAATATATTTGCATTAGTAAGTAATTCTCCATATTTTTCTACTGCAATTTTAATCATTGCTTCATTCTCAGTTTCAAAATATCCATTAAGTCTTGCAAACATTAAAAAAGCATGTGTTTTCATAATACTTTCATCTGGTTTAAATGTCAAATCCGGATATCCAAGTATTACCCATTTATTTGCCATCTCATATACTTCATTTTTAGCCCAATGATTATCTATATCTGTAAAAACTATTTCTGCTGCAAAACAAGTACTTGATAATAGCATTATTAATATTAAACCTACGGTTAAAAATTTTTTACGCATATCAATCACTCCTATATATTATTTCGATAAAACAATCAAAACTACCTTTATTTATTGTATCCATATTTAGCATAAAATTTATTCCTAAAATCTAGTAATCTATCTTCTTCAATTGCTTTTCTAACATTTTCCATTAAATTCATTGTAAACTTTAAATTATGTATTGTCAATAATCTTGCTCCTAATATTTCATTACATTTAACTAAATGTCTCAAATATGCTTTTGTATGATGTGTACATGTATAGCAATCACATTCATCATCTAATGGTGTAAAATCTTCAGCATAATTAGCATTTCTCACTGTTACCTTGCCTTTTGAAGTAAATGCTGTTCCATTTCTAGCTATTCTTGTTTGTATTACACAATCGCACATATCTATACCACGCATTGCTGATTCTATTAAATAATCTGGTGTACCAACACCCATTAAATATCTTGGTTTATCTGCAGGTAATAATGGTGCTGTATATGTTAATATTTCATACATTTTTTCTTCAGGTTCCCCAATACTCAATCCACCTATTGCGTAACCTGGAAAATTCATTGCTATTAAATCTTTTACACTTTGTTTTCTTAAATCTTCAAACATTCCACCTTGTACTATTCCAAACAAAGCTTGTTTTTCTATATTTTTATGATAATCTTTGCATCTTTGAGCCCATCGCGTTGTCATCTCCATAGATTTTTTTGTATAGTCATAATCTGCACCATATTCAACACACTCATCAAATGCCATCATTATATCTGAACCTAAACAATTTTGTATTTCCATAGATATTTCTGGAGATATAAAATGTGCAGAACCATCTAAATGTGATTTAAACTCAACACCTTCTTCTGTAATCTTTCTTAAAGATCCTAAACTAAACACTTGAAATCCGCCACTATCAGTAAGTATTGCTCTATCCCAATTCATAAATTTATGCAATCCACCAGCTTTTTCAATTAACTTATGGCCTGGTCTCAAATACAAATGATAAGTATTTCCAAGAATGATTCTTGCATCTAACATTTCTTTTAATTCATCTTGTGACATAGATTTTACTGTCGCTTGTGTTCCAACTGGCATGAAAGTTGGTGTTTCTATTATTCCATGTGGCGTATATATTCTTCCTCTTCTTGCACCTGTTTGTTTACAAACATGTAGTAATTCATATCTTATTGCTCCCATAACTTCTCCTTAATTTATATACATTGCATCTCCAAAACTAAAAAATCTATATTTTTCTTGAACTGCAATATTATATGCATTTAATATATTTTCTCTACCTGCTAATGCTGATACTAGCATTAATAATGTTGATTCTGGTAAATGAAAGTTTGTTATTAACTTATTTACTATTTTAAAAGTATAACCTGGATATATAAATATATCTGTATCACCTTTTTGTGGATGTATTAAACCATTTTCATCTAATGTTAAACTTTCTAAAGTTCTACACGATGTAGTTCCAACACAAATAATATTTCCACCATTTTTTCTTGTTTCATTTATAATATCACAAGCATCTTGTTCTATATGATAATACTCACTATGCATTTTGTGATCCAGAATATTTTCTACCTTAACTGGTCTAAATGTTCCTAACCCAACATGTAATGTAACTTTTGCAATTTTAATTCCTTTATCTTTAATTTTTTCAAGTAATTCTTTGGTAAAATGTAATCCTGCAGTTGGTGCTGCAGCGGAACCATCCTCTTTTGCATAAATAGTTTGATACCTATCTTTATCTTTAAGTTTTTCTTTAATATATGGTGGTAAAGGCATTAAACCAATTTCATCCAATATATTTACAAATATACCATCATATGTAAATTTAACTAATCTATTACCATCTTCAACAACTTCTAAAACTTCAGCTTCTAGCTTACCATCACCAAATATAAACTTTACACCTGGTAATGCTTTTCTTCCTGGTTTAGTTAAAACTTCCCAAACATCATTACCTTTATCTTTTAATAAAACAAATTCTATTGCTCCACCTGTATCTTTTTTAACTCCATATAATCTTGCAGGTATTACTTTTGTTTCATTTAATACTAAACAATCATTTGGTGATAAATATCCTATTATATCTTTAAAAACTTTATGTTCTATTTCCCCAGTGCTTTTATCTAAAACTAATAGTCTTGATTCATCTCTTTTTTCGATTGGTGTTTGTGCTATTAACTCTTCTGGTAGTTCATATGTAAAATCACTTAATTTCATTATTATCTCTCTACTTTCTAATTTTATCAATATTGTATTATATATTATTTTTCTTAAAAAAGCTAGACTTTTATATATATTATTATATAAAATATTTAATAAACTCATATAAATATAATAGGAATGAATTTTATGCTAAATTAAGTAACTCATATGTTTTTACTTATTATATGCTTTAAAATGTACAATAAAAAAGATATCCTTTAACAAGATACCTTTAAATATATTATACATATTTTCTTTCTACTCTAGGAGATATACGAGATATTGTTTCATAATCTATTGTATTAGATAGTTTTGCAATATCATTAACAGTTATTTTATCATTATCCCAAATATATACTTTATCTCCAACTTTAACATTATCTAGTTTAGTAACATCTATTAAAATACTATCCATACATACACTGCCAACAAGATTACATACCTGATTATTTATAACTACCTTACCTTTATTAGATAAATTACGTGAATAACCATCTGCATATCCAATTGGAATAGTTGCTATTTTTTCTTTTTCTTTCGCTATATGTAATCTTCCATATCCAACACTTGTATCCTTATCTATTTCCTTTAAAAATGAAACGCATGATACTAGCTTAGATACTGGTTTCATTTGAATATCTTTTTGTAATCCTTGAATTGGGTTATGTCCATATAAATCCATACCAATTCTTATTGCTGTAATACAATTTTCAGTTTGTATATCTGATATAATATTTAAATTTGCCATATGAATATGTTTAGGTTTAATGTTGTTATTATCTAATATTTTTATAGCATCTTTTAATGTATCTAATTGGTATTGAATATATTTTTTATCTTTTTCATTACCAACAAAGTAAGTATATATACCATTAATATTTATATTTTTCAAATTACTACATACATCTAAATATTGTTGTAAATTACTTATTGCTATACCAGGTCTATGAATTCCAGCTTCTATTTCTAAATGAATATCTAATATCTTATTATTTTCTTTTGCAATTTCATTTAATTTTATAATTTCATTTTCATCACAAGAACCTAATACTAATTCATACTTTACAACATCCTCTAATTCATCTGTTAAACATGGATTTAATATTAATATTTTCCCGTTATATCCATATTTTTTCAATTCAATACCTTCAGAAACAAGCGCGACACAAACTAAACTAATATTATTCCTATTTAAAATACCAATTATTGATTGTACACCAATTCCATAAGCATTAGCTTTTATTATAGGTAATACTTCTTTAGGATTTGCATACTTTACAGTACTTATTAAATTATCTTCAAAATTATTTAAGTCTACTTCTAAATAAGTTTCCCTTCTCATTTCTAAACATACCTTCTTTCTACCCTTGGTGAAATTCTTGAAAGAATTTCATAATTTATTGTTCCTGCATTTTCTGCTAATTCTTCAACTGTAATTTTATCATTATCCCATAAATATACTTTATCACCAATTTTAACATTATCTAAATCAGTTACATCTACCAAAATATTATCCATCATTACATTTCCAACTAAATTACAAATTTTATCGTTTATAACTACTTTACCTTTTTTAGATAAAGAACGTGGATAACCATCAGCATAACCAATTGGTACAGTTGCTATTTTTTTAGCACCAAACCATTTGAAATCTTCATCTTTTACTTGTTTCACCAAAGATACACTTGATACTAATACGGATACTGGCTTTATATCTATTAGCTTTTCAAATTCTTCATTTACATTATGACCATAAAGTATTAATCCAGGTCTAACAGCTGTTGTAAAGTTATCATCATATACTTGTTGTACTCCTCCTGAATTAGACATGTGTATATATGTTGGAACTATACCATTATCTTTTAAAAGCTTTACTGCTTTTTCAAATATACTAATTTGTTGCTTCATATATTCACTATCTTTTTCATCACTTGTTGCAAAATGTGTATAAATTCCATCAATATTTATATTTTTAAAGCTTTTACACATATCTATAAATTCTTGTAATTTTTCTAAACGTATTCCTGTTCTATACATACCTGTTTCTATTTCCAAATGTATATTCATAACTTTATTATTTTGTTCTGAAATTTTATTAAGTTCTATTACTATTTCTTTTATACTTACTCCTAATGTTAAGTCATATTTTACAACATCTTCAATTTCACTTATTAAACAAGGATTTATTATTAATATATTTTTTTTATAACCATAATTTCTTAAATCAATTCCTTCTAAAACTAAAGCTACACAAGATGTTTTAACATTATTCTTATCTAATATATTTAATATAGAGTTTACACCCATACCATAAGCATCTGCTTTAATTACTGGCAAGACTTCTTTAGGTGCAACATATTTTTGTATATTAATTAAATTGTTCTCAAAATTATTTAAATTAACTTCTAAGCAAGTCTCTCTTTTCACAAATTACACCCTCTTTCATTTTTTATATTATTATAGCACAACAATAATCAAAATACCATAATATATAAAATAATAGGCAAAAAAATAAGATAAGTTAATTAACTTATCAATTCATTGAGTAAATACTAAATTAGTATTTGTGAAAACGAGTATTTACTCGTTAGTCATCGGTACCTTTATCCTACTAGCACATTTGTTATGTACATTAATAACATAGTTATTAATGTTGCGGAAAGTAAAACAAATCCTATTATTACCTCCATAACAACAATGGTGAATCTACGCTTTTTGTTTTTTGTCGACTGTTTAATTTGCTCTCGGATACTTGTTTGTTGTTGCATTAAAAACCTCTATAAAAATGGTTTACTAAAATAAATTTAATTACATATTAATTTTAGCACTTGTATATATTATTGTCAAGGGAATAAAATAGTTTGATATTTTACTCGAACAAAAAATAATTTTCCTCTTTTAAATTATTTTTATATTTTTTATTTTAATGACTGCAAAATAACATAAAAAATAACATATTGCATTTTTCGTTATTCTTTCATTGTTAATAAAATAATAACAATCTTAGTGATTTCGTTATACAAAATACCTATTTCATATATAAAATTTTATTTTTAATAATTTCATATACTATCTATTTACTTTTTTAAATTTTGTGTATTGACTTAAAACTCATTTTTTCTCGCTGTTTTCTTGCTATTTTTATACTTGTTATTATTGCTATTTTAAATTGGTTATGATATATTAAAAATGTTAGGAGGGATTTTATGATAAACGATTTTAAAAAGAAATTCGCTTTAATTATGATTATAGAGGGATTACTTATGATACTATCTATTTCAACTAACCATTGGGGATGGCTCTTCTTGATGACGTTAGCCTTTATAATAACAAGGGCTTATTATCAAATTAAATTAAGGTTTATGAGAGATGACCTTGAAGAACAGAAATTAAAAAACTTAAAGGAAATAAATGAAAATACTAAAAATAATCAACTTTAAGAATAACAAATTAAATACAGCAGAATAAAAAATAAAGTAGGATAATTTCCTACTTTTTATTTTGGTTTTATAAGATTTATTTTTCTTGCTTCTTTGTATTTTTTAATTTTTATCGCAAATATTATTATCATTAGTAACAATAACTGTAATGTAACTAAGAATCAAAAATAGATACTAATTTACTATTTCATAAAACTTAAAAAGTTCATCCAATACTTTTTCTAAACTTTTTAATTTAATTTTTGTATATTCAGCAATAACAGCATTTTGATGTATAATATTTTGATCATTATAATTATTTACATTTAATGTTAATTTGCTATTTTCGCTTAAAATAATTTTATTAACATAAAGATATAATAAATAATCATATTTCTTTTTAGTATCAGACTCCTTTTCTAAATACAATTCAAATTTTTCAGAAAACGAAATATATTTATCTAATAAATCTTCAATATATTCTTTATTATATTCTTTTTTTCCATAATAGTAAATTATAGCTTGTGCAAATCTTTTGCCAACTTCTTCAGAACTATCAAATAAATTGAATTTATTCATAATATAATAACCACAATAATCGAAGGAAGCAAATAATAGTTTTTGGTCTATTTCTTCACTAATTATATCATACAATCCATCAACCTGTTTATTAATGATATTTTCGACTTGAATTATTTCTTGATAAATAAACTGATCTAATGTGACTTTTTCTTTCTTTTTAAATAATGACAAATAACCATCTCCTTATAAATTATATTGTATCATAAAACTTATCTAATTGTTAAAATATTTAAATTAATATCAATTGCTCATATTATTCAAGTAAAATTTTTCCCTTCGTTATTTTAATCATCGTCATCAAAATCTTCCTCTTTTTTAAGCTTTATTTCGATGTTTTCATTTTCAATAATTCGTTTGTTTATTATTTTTATGAGAAAACAACCCGCTATAAAAAAAATAACATTTTCAAAACACATACATATAGCAAAAGCGTTTATTAAAGGAACATTAAAGTAAAACAATACAAAAGTAGCAAATAACGTTCCCCAAAAAGGAAAAAGTGATTTGCATTCTCCAGTAACAAAGCCTACAAAATATTCTATAATAATAGCACTCAAGGCAACATATAGAAAAAAACTGCAATCATTAAAAAAATCATAAATTCCCAGAATTGATAATGCAAAAACAATTATACCTAATATCATATAACATCTCCTTTTCAAATTATTCATAGCTTTACTCTTTTATTTACTTATATTTGCAAGATTTTTCATACTTATTTCATCAAATTTTTAATTCTTTCCTAATTAGTATAGCATATCAAGTATATAAATGTCTATAATAGTATAAAATCCACTTTTAATTTTATATTCTAATATTCTATAAATACTAATTATTGCTATCAAATATATATTAAATTTCAATCTCGAAAAAACTTTTGCAACTTTTCTACCTTTTTCTCCAGAAATACAAAATAGAACCCTTACTATTGTAAGAGTTCCTTAATTTTTTGGTTGCGGGAACAAGACTTGAACTTGTGACCTTCGGGTTATGAGCCCGACGAGCTGCCAACTGCTCTACCCCGCGATGTATTTTTATTACCTTTCTAGTATAAAGGTTTTAATCTCATTTGTCAAGAAAAACCCTATAAAAATTTATTCTTATAGAGTTTTTTTATGCTGTTAAACTACTATTTCATTATCTTTCCAATTATTTTAAAGTTATCTTTTTCCATATCTATTAATATATCTTCATATTTTTTATTATATGCTTTTAACTGAATATTATCATTTTTTATTACAAATTCTCGTATTAATATTTTATTGTTAAATAAAAATAATCCTATATCTTTATGATTTAATGGTGTATATAATTCAACAAATACTTTACTATCCTTTTTATATTTATCTTCCATGCTATCATCTGAAACTATAACAGCCATAACATTCTTATCTGTAACACATGGACCTTCAATATATTCCTTTATATCTACAACAGGTACTAAATTAAAAGGTATAAATTGTATATAGTTATATTCTTCTTGTCCTTCATTTAATTCTTTGCCGGTATATGTTAAAAATTGTGCTACTGGTATTTCTAAAGCACCACAAATTAATTTTAGCGCTTTATAACTTGGATTTCTTTTTCCGTTTTCTATATGAGATAAATGTCCTATATCTATTTTAGTAATTTTTGAAATATCTGCTAAAGACATTTTTCTTTGTATTCTAATATTTTTTATTATCTTACCAATCATAATTTTTCTCCTTCATTTTTAAATTATACAATATATTTGTCATTTTGTCTAGTAGAAAAATAGTATTTTTTTATTGAATTCTTTTCGCTCTTATGTTATTATATTGTCAAAATGACAAAGGGGTGTAATAAATGCCAAATAACTATATATCAAAAATAAGAAAAGAAAAAGGATTAACTCTAACTCAGTTATCTAAATTAACTAACTTATCTGTAGGATATTTATGTCACTTAGAAAAAGGAAGTCGAAGTAATCCTTCTATGAATACAATGAAAAAGATTTGTGATTCTTTAAACAAAAATTTAAAAGACGTATTTTATATATAATTGAAAACCTAAATCAGTTATATTCTATTTTTGCCTTAAAATATACTTAATTATTGATTAAAAATGTATTAAAATATTAAAATTATTCTCTTCTAATAATATTCAAAATATATTTAAAATGTAGTAGATTACTACATTTTTTCTTTTTTATATGTATTTTATTGTAAATATTTTATACATATGTTAAAATATATATATATATATATTGAATTAGGGAGAATTTTTATGAATCAAATACTTTACGTACAAAAAGCAGTGAACGAGAACAAAATAATATTAATGCTATTTTTACTACTAATATTATTTGTATCTTTTTTCTTTGCTGTTATTAACATCAATAACGAAAATATTATATCAAGAGTTTCTATAAATAATGTAGATTTATCCGATTTATCTAAAGAAGAAGCTATGTTAAAATTACAAGAAAAGTTTAATTTTATTAACTCAACAGAAACAATAGATATATATGTTAATGATAAAAAATACACTACACAAATTGATAGTTTAGGTATTACACCAAATTATGAGGCAATGGTTAATAATGCATATGAAATAGGAAGAACAAATAACATATTAGTAAATAATTATAAAATACTTCAATCATATATTTGGGGATATAATTTAGCACCTCAATTAGAAATTAATGATGAAATGTTTAATATATTTATAGCAAGTATATCTAAAAATATTTCCGAATCAAAAATTGATGATTCATATGTAATAACAAATACGTCAATAGATATAAGCATTGGCAAAAACGGAATTGCAATAGATAAAGAACAACTAAAGGATGATATAATCAAATATTTACTTTCTGACAATAGGAAATCAACGCTAACAGCAAGCATAGAACAAATGGAAAACGGAAAAATAGATTTTGATGCTTTATATACAGAAATTCATTCTGAACCAGTTAATGCTTCATCAAAAACAGAAAATGGTACACTTGTATTTAAAGAATCTTCAAATGGTATTACATTTAATTTAGAAGATGCAAAATTTTTATACACAAATACCTTAGAGAAAAAAATATCTATTCCATTAATAATTACTCAACCAGAAATAACAACAGATAGTTTATCAAACGAAATATTTAAAGATGTATTAAGTACTTATACAACAAAATATAAAGAATCAGAGAAAAATAGAACAGTAAATGTAAAATTATCTGCTAGTAAAATAAATGGAACTATATTATTACCAGGACAAGAATTTTCATATAACAATGTTGTAGGTGAAAGAACTTTTGAAAATGGATTTAAAGTTGCAACAATATTTGCTAATAACTCACATCAACAAGGATTAGGTGGAGGTATTTGCCAAACATCTTCAACATTATATAATGCAGTTTTATATTCTAATTTAGAAGTAACAAATAGAGCTAATCATCAATTATTAGTTAGTTATGTTCCATTAGGTCAAGATGCAACTGTTGCATGGCCATATACAGATTTAAAATTTAAAAACAATAGAACTACACCCATTAAAATTGTTGCAGAAGCAAAAGATGGAAAAGAAACAGTATCTATATTGGGTATAGCTGCTACTGAAGATTATGAAGTAACAATTAAAAGTGTTACATTATCTTCAAAAGCATATGCAATAGAATATATAGACGATGCAACAATGAATGAAGGAGAAGAATCAGTAGTACAATATGGTACATATGGTTATACAATAGAAGTATACAAAATATTATCTAAGGATGGAATAGAAATAAGCAATACATTAATTTCAACAGATAAATATAACCCATTAAAGAAGATTGTAAAAATAGGTACAGCTCCTGTTACTCCAGATGAACCTACTACTCCAACTGAACCTACAGATCCAGTTATCCCACCAGAAGAACCAATTGATGAACCTACATTACCACCAGGTTGGGATGTACCAGAGAATCCTTTAATATAACAAGAATAATAAAGATTAAAAATATAAAAAGTTTTGGAAACAATCCAAAACTTTTTTATTATACTTTTATATTAATTAATTAAATACTAATTAACCTACTTCACTTAAATCTTTACCAATAATTTAATAACCTCCCAGTAAAAATACTATTTACAAAACATTATTATTATCATAATCAAAGTTATTATATTATTCATATTT
>JAQVRJ010000014.1:2731-18980 GCA_028701115.1 Clostridia bacterium | reverse complement strand
CATATTTCGAATAAGGATAAAAATGTATTGACAAAATATGATTTGAGTAGTAAAATGTATTTGTAATCAATGATAGGACAAAGTAAAATATAATAACTAAAAGAGAAGATTAATTATTAGCTGAAAGTTAATCCTAGAATATGTATTTGAAAAACTACCCTGGAGATTTTGCAATAATGCCGATGATAACGATATAATCATAATGAGTTAAATATAGGGTGGAACCGTGATTTTTATATAAATCACCCCTAAGCAAAAAAAATTGCTTAGGAGTGATTTTTTGTATTTAATAAAAGAGGAGGAATTTGAATGATAAAAGTAAGTTTGAAAGATGGATCAATAATTGAAGTAGAAAGTGGATCATCAGTTGAAAGTATTGCGAAGAAAATTAGTGAAGGGTTAGCACGTGTTGCAATGGCAGGAGAAGTTAATGGAGAAGTAAAAGATTTAAGATATGAAATCACAACTGATTGTACTTTAAATATTTTAACATTCAATGATTTAAATGGTAAAAAAGCATATTGGCATACTACTTCACATATTTTAGCACAAGCTATTAAAAGAATAATACCAACTGCAAAATTAGCAATAGGACCTGCAATAGATAATGGCTTTTATTATGATTTCGATGTTGAAGGAACTTTTTCACCAGATATGTTAAACATGGTTGAAGAAGAAATGGCAAAAATAATAAAAGAAGATTTAGAAATAAAAAGGTATACATTACCAAAAGCAGAAGCTATTAAATTAATGCAAGAAAAAGATGAACCATATAAAGTAGAGTTAATAAATGATTTACCAGAAGGCGAAGATATATCTTTTTATGAACAAGGCGAATATGTTGATTTGTGTGCAGGACCTCATCTAAGAAGAACTGGAGAAGTTAAAGCTGTTAAATTAGTTAGTTCTTCTGGTGCATATTGGAGAGGTGATGAAAAAAATAAAATGCTTCAAAGAGTATATGGTATTTCATTCCCTAAGAAAAGTGAATTAGATGAATACTTGAATATGTTGGAAGAAGCTAAAAAGAGAGATCATAAAAAATTAGGAAAAGAATTAGAATTATTTATGATAGCACCTGAAGGACCAGGATTTCCATTCTTTTTACCAAAAGGTATGGTTTTAAGAAATATATTAGAAGATTATTGGAGAAAACTTCATCAAGAAAATGATTATGTAGAAATTAAAACCCCCATTATATTAAATGAAGAGTTATGGCATAGATCAGGACATTGGGATCATTATAAAGATAATATGTATACAACAAAGATAGATGATATAGATTATGGTATTAAGCCAATGAATTGCCCAGGCGGAATGTTAGTATATAAAAGTAAAATGCATTCATATAGAGATTTACCAATTAGAGCAGGTGAATTAGGATTAGTTCATAGACATGAAAAATCTGGTCAATTAAATGGATTATTTAGAGTAAGATGTTTTACACAAGATGATGCACATATATTCTGTTTACCAGAGCAAATTGAAGAAGAAATAAAAGGTGTAATAGAATTAGTAGATGAAGTATATAGCAAATTCGGTTTTGCATATACAATCGAATTATCTACAAGACCAGAAGATCATATGGGTTCTGAAGAATTATGGTCAATGGCTGAAGGGGCTTTAGGGAAAGTATTAAAAGATATTGGTAAAGAATATGAATTAAACGAAGGTGATGGAGCATTTTATGGCCCTAAGATAGATTTCCATATTAAAGATTGTTTAGGTAGAGATTGGCAATGTGGTACAATACAATTAGATTTCCAAATGCCAGAAAGATTTGATTTAACATATATAGCCGAGAATGGTGAAAAACAAAGACCTGTTATGTTACACAGAGTAATATTCGGAAGCATAGAAAGATTTATTGGAATAATTACTGAACATTTTGCTGGTGCATTTCCAACATGGTTAGCACCTGTTCAAGTTAAAATATTACCATTAGCTGATGCACATTTGGATTATGCAAAAGAAGTAAAAAATGCATTAATTTCTAAAGGTATTAGAGTTGAACTTGATGATAGAAATGAAAAGATTGGATATAAGATTAGAGAAGCACAATTGGATAAAGTGCCATATATGTTAATTCTTGGGGATAAAGAAGTTCAAAATAAAGCTGTTGGAGTTCGTTCAAGAAAAGATGGAGATATTGGTGCACAACCATTAGATGAATTTATATCAAAAGTATTAAAAGAAGTAGAAGAAAAAAGCATATAAAAAGAACATAATAATTAAATAATAGTTATTCTAAGAATGTATGAATATTCATATATTCTTTTAATATTTTTCTTGGAGAAATTCAGTAATATTATATTGTATTATTATCTCTGAATTTATATTATATTTTTTCTTTACTTTTTACCTTATTATGATATAATATAAAAAAATATATGTAATAATATATAATGCAAGAACGGAGAGGTATAATGAAAGATAAATTATGGTTTAATGAAGATATTTCAGAAATCGCTAATCGATTAGGTACAGATATTGTAAATGGTTTAACAGATGAACAATATAAAAATAAATTAGCAGAATTTGGATATAATGAATTAAAGGAAAAAGATAAATCCACTATACTTGAAAAATTTTTAAATCAATTTAAAGATTTCATGATAATAATTTTAATAATTGCTGCGGTTGTTTCAGGTATTGTTTCTATGTCTGAAGGGGAAGGGTTAACAGATTCAATAATAATTCTATGTATTGTTATTGTTAATGCTGTAATTGGAGTTGTACAAGAAGTTAAAGCTGAAAACTCATTAGAAGCTTTAAAAAAAATGAGTGGATATAGTGCAACTGTAATAAGAGATGGTAAAACTGAAATTGTTGCAACAAAAGAATTAGTTCCAGGAGATATTGTTATACTTGAAACTGGTGAAATAGTTCCAGCAGATATTCGAATTATTGAATCGATAAATTTGAAATCACAAGAAGCATCTTTAACAGGAGAATCGGTTCCAGTAGATAAAAGTATAAATGTTATTGATGATACGGAAATAGCAATTGGGGATAGAATTAATATGTTATTTTCATCAAGTACTATATCATATGGTAGAGGAAAAGGTATTGTAGTTGAAACAGGAATGAATACACAAGTTGGTAAGATTGCAGATATGTTAGATAATGCAGATAGTGGAGATACTCCACTTCAAAAAAAATTAGATGCATTGGGGAAAATATTAGGAATTGGTGCATTAACTATATGTGCAATAATTTTTGTTGTAGGCTTAATATATGGTAAAGAAATAATCCATATGTTTATGTCAGCTGTAAGTTTAGCTGTTGCAGCAATTCCAGAAGGATTGCCTGCTATAGCTACAATAGCATTAGCAATTGGTGTTCAAAGAATGGTAAAACGAAATGCAATTGTAAGAAAATTGCCATCAGTTGAAACTTTAGGATGTGCTACAGTTATTTGTTCAGATAAGACAGGAACATTAACACAAAATAAAATGTCAGTTGTTCGTATGTTTTATAATAATCATATGTATAGATTAACGGAAGTTGAAAAGAATGAAGGATTTAATAAAATATTAAAAACTGGAATATTATGCAATGAATCAAAAATAATATTAGAAAATGATATAAGGAATATTGTTGGAGATCCAACCGAAACAATATTAGTTGAATTAGGTTTTGACTATGGTATGTCAAAGATTGAATATAATACAAAACATGAAAGAATTGGGGAAGTACCATTTGAATCAGAAAGAAAACTAATGTCTACAATTAATGTTGATGTATTTTCGAATTTTGTTCATACTAAAGGTGCTGTAGATGAGTTATTAAAAATATGTAAGTATATAGAAATTGATGGCGATATTAAAGAAATAACACAAGAAGATAAAGATAAAATATTGAATTGTAATGAAAGTATGGCGGTTAATGCATTAAGAGTTTTAGGTTTCGCCTATAAACCAATTAATGAGTTACCTGAAAAAGTTGAAAGCAGTACAATAGAAAAAGATTTAATATTTATTGGTATGGTAGGAATGATTGATCCACCAAGACCAGAAGTAAAAGCTGCTGTAGCAAAATGTAAAGAAGCTGGAATAAAAACAGTAATGATAACAGGAGATCATTTAACAACAGCGGTTGCTATTGCAAAAAGATTAGGAATACTTGAAGAAGGTGGAAGAGCAATTCTTGGTAATGAATTAGAAAAAATGTCTGATGAAGAATTAAAGAATTGTGTAAAAGAAATTTCTGTATATGCAAGAGTATCACCAGAACATAAAGTTAGAATTGTAAAAGCATGGCAAGCAAATGGAGATATAGTCGCTATGACTGGTGATGGTGTTAATGATGCACCAAGTTTAAAAACATCTAATATAGGTTGTGCTATGGGAATTACTGGTACAGATGTATCAAAAGAAGCTGCAGATGTTGTATTAACAGATGATAATTTTTCAACAATTGTTTCAGCTGTTGAAGAAGGCAGAAGAATATATGATAATATTTTAAAGGCAATTCAATTTTTAATATCTAGTAATATAGGTGAAATTATATCTTTATTTACTGTTATAATGGCAACACCATTAATTGCAAAAGCTTTTGGAATAGAGAATTTAGGACTTATTGAAGCATTATTACCAATTCATATTCTATGGGTTAATTTAGTTACTGATTCATTACCAGCTTTAGCGTTAAGCGTTGAACCGGCAGAAGCAAACATTATGCAAAGAAAACCTAATACAGATACAAAACATGTATTTACTAAAGGAATGATTTGGCGAATTATATATCAAGGTATAATGATTGCTACATTAACTTTAATTGCATTTACTATAGGATTAAATATAACAACTGGAACAGATGAAGAACGAATGATGGTTGCACAAACTATGGCATTTGGTGTATTAGCAATATCACAGATAACTCATTCATTTAATTTAAAATCTAATGTATATTCAATATTTAAAACTGGAATTTTAAATAATAAAGCATTAATATTAGCAGCATTTGTATCATTAGGTTTAATGTTAATTGTATTGCAAATACCAGCATTAGAAGAAATATTTAGTGTATCTGCATTAAGTATACAAGAAATACTAATTGTTGCAGGCTTGTCTTTAATGCCATTAGTAATTGTAGAAATCTTTAAGAAATTAAAGATTAATACTTTAGGTGAGAAAAATATATATACTAATGTAAATAAAAAGTATTAGAAAAAAATATATAATATATAAAAATAAAAAGAAAGCAAATTGCTTTCTTCTTTTATAGTATTATTATAATATTAGTTTTAGTTATTTAAATGTGAAAGATTATGTATATATATATATTTATATATATAAATTAGTAAAAAGATTGTAAAAAAGTTAATTTTAGAATATAATATACATATTATGGAGGTATATAAAATGAAAAAAAGAATATTAACAGGTGATAGACCAACAGGCAGATTGCACTTGGGTCATTATGTTGGTTCATTATTAAATAGAGTAAAATTACAAGATGAATATGAAACTTATGTTTTAATAGCAGATGTACAAGCGTTAACAGATAATTTCGATAATCCAGAGAAAGTAAGAGAAAATGTATTGCAAGTAGCAATGGACAATCTAGCAGTAGGTGTTGATCCTAAAAAGTCTAATATATATATACAATCAATGATACCTGAAGTTGCTGATTTAACAGTGTATTATTCAAATCTAGTAACTATAGCAAGATTACAAAGGAATCCAACTGTTAAAACTGAAATATCACAAAAGAAAGCTTTATTTGGTGAAGATGGAGGATCAGTTACATACGGATTTTTAGGTTATCCTATAAGTCAAGCGGCAGATATAACAGCTTTTAATGCTGATTTAGTACCAGTAGGTGAAGATCAATTACCATTGATAGAACAATGTAGAGAAATTGTTAGAAAATTTAATAGTCTATATGGAGAAGTACTAAAAGAACCTGAAGCATTAGTTGGAGAAGTTGCACGTTTAAAAGGTTTAGATGGTAATACTAAAATGGGCAAGAGTTTAGGTAATGCAATATATATTGGAGATTCTGAAGAAGAAACAATTAAGAAGATAAATAATGCTGTTACAGATCCAAATAAGATTAAAAAGGATGATCCGGCCGAACCTAATGTTTGTATGGTAGCATATTATCATAGCATATTTAGTAAAAATGAATATGAGGATATTTGTAAAGAATGTAGAGCAGGAGTAAGAGGTTGTGTGAACTGTAAAAGACAATTAGCAGATAATATTAATAATGAATTATCTGGTATAAGAGAAAAAAGAAAGTATTATGAAAATCATGTTGACGAAGTAAAAGAAATATTAAAGCAAGGTACAGCGAATGCAAGAATTATTACAAAAGAGACATTAAAAAATGTAAAGAAAGCAATGAAAATTGATTACTTCGAATAATGAGGTAGAGAGGGAAAGTTATGTTTATAGATTATGCAAAAATAACTGTTTCATCTGGAAAAGGTGGAAATGGTGCAAAATCCTTTAGAAGAGAAAAATATGTTGCAGCTGGAGGACCTGATGGTGGAGATGGAGGCAAAGGTGGAGACGTATTTTTTGTCGTAGATAAAAATTGTAGTACTTTATCTGATTTTAGATATAGAAAAGTATTTAAAGCAGATAATGGTAAAAATGGTAGTGGCACTAATAGTTATGGAGCAAAAGGCGATGACCTTATAATTAATGTACCATTGGGTACAATTGTTAGAGATGCACAGACTAATAAAATAGTATTAGATTTAACTAAAAATAATCAAAAAGAATTAATAATTAAAGGTGGTAGAGGTGGAAAAGGAAATGCACATTTTGCTACACCTACTCGTCAAGTCCCAAACTTTGCTCAAGAGGGTGAACCGGGAATAGAGAAAGAATTAATATTAGAATTAAAACTATTAGCTGATGTTGGATTAATAGGATATCCTAATGTTGGCAAATCAACTATTATTTCTATAATGACAGAAGCAAGACCTAAGATAGCTAATTATCATTTTACAACATTAGAACCATGTTTAGGAGTTGTTAAATCTGATATAGGTAAAAGCTTTGTTATAGCAGATATACCAGGAGTAATTGAAGGTGCAAGTGAAGGTGTTGGATTAGGATATAAGTTTTTAAGACATATTGAAAGAACAAGATTATTAGTTCATGTTGTAGATATATCTGGTTCAGAAGGTAGAGATCCAATAAAAGATTTTGATGTTATTAATAATGAATTAGTAAAATATAGTGAGAAATTATCTAAAAGAAAACAAATAATAGCTGCAAATAAAATGGATATTTTACAAGACAAAAAGAAGTATGAAGAGTTTAAAACTAAAATGGGAAAAAGAGGATATGAAGTTTATCCTATATCCGCAGCAACTAATAAAGGATTAACAGAATTATTTAATAGAGTAGCTGTTTTATTAGATGAAATACCAGTTGAAGAAATGGAAAAAGTAGATAAAATTGTTTATAAATTAGAAACAGCAGATTTTTCACAATGGGAAATTATAAAGACAGATAAAGGTTACGAAGTAGTAGGACCTGGAATAAACAAATTATTATCTAAAGTAAATTTCGCAGAAGATGAATCGTTAAAATATTTTCAAAGAATGATAAACAGAATGGGAATAGAAGATGAGTTGGTTCGCATGAATATACCAGAAGGAACAATGATAAAAGTAGGAACTTGGGAATTTGAATTTTTTGAATAAAAAATAATTGCTAAAAAATGGAAAACCTCTTGATTGTTTTATTAATATGTTATAAAATATACTCGCAGTAAAATTAATGAGGTGAGAAATTGATAAGAAAAGAGAAAATTTATGATTGTACTTTCTTTAATTCTGAGTATTTAGATGATAATGATTCTCGAAAAATTAATTTACAATATTTTATGCTATGTAACGAAGAAAAAGGTAGTTATGGTATAGAGATTCTAAAAAAAGAGAAAAATAGTCTAGAGAATGAAACAATTGAGATTAGTAAAGTAGAAGATTACGGTAATAACATTCAAAAAGTAAAAGATGTCATTATTAAATTGGGTAACAATAAAGTTACTCCTTTAGTATTAAATGAAATATTAGATGAAATATAGAATACAATAATGAAGCAATGGTTATAAAGGTACATAACTATTGCTCTTTTTTGTAATTTATGATAAATAATTATATTATAATTTTTTATAAAAATTTATGAATATTAGTTGAATTAAATGATTTGGAATGATATAATACATGCAAATGAACGTTCCTAATGAAAGGATTACTTATTCTGTTGTAAGCAATCAAAAGAGTATCAGTGTAGGCAAGAAATTGCGCTGTACATTATTATTACCTGATGGTGGTAGTCAACTCATTATTACTTCAAACATAGATAAGATTTCTTATCTAAATGATAACCAGATTATGGTTGGAACAAAGGAGGGAAATTATATAGTTTCATTTGATCCCAAATATATTGCAAATTAAAAGAAGTTGTACAAATTACAACTTCTTTTTGCTATTCTTTAGCATTTTCGTCTGTGCTTTCATCATCTTCGGTAATTTCTATTTGGTTATTTGAATCTAACATATAGAATTCTTTTTCGTTTTCTAAAGGAAGAGCATCTACATTTTTTAGTTTTGTTTCAATAGTACGAGTCTTTCTTGATGCAAGAACCATTGTATTAGATATTTCTTGTAATTTTTTATTTGTTTTATCTAATAGATCTCCAAATTTTGCAAATTCAGATTTAACAGTACCAAGTAATTTCCAAACTTCACTTGAATGTTTTTCTATAGCTAAGGTTCTGAATCCCATCTGTAAACTATTTAATAAAGCAATGAATGTTGTTGGACCAGAAATTACTACTCTATATTTTTGGGATATTTCTTCACATATTGTTGAATTTTTTAGTACTTCACAGTAAAGGCTTTCTGTTGGCAAAAACATAATTCCAAAATCTGTTGTATATGGTGGCTCAATATATTTATCATGAATATCTTTAGCAAATTTTGAAACTGCAGATAATAGTTTTTTTCTATTTTCGTTTATTAAATCTATATTTCCTTGATCTTCTGCTTCAATTAGTTTTTGAAAATCTTCTATAGGAAATTTTGAATCAACTGGTAAAAAAACATATTCATTATCATTTTTACCAGGAAGTTTGATAGCAAATTCTACAAATTCTTTTGAGTTTGGGATAGTATTTTTATTTAAAACATATTGGTCTTTGGTTAAAAATTGATCTAATATATTGCTTAATTGTATTTCACCCCAATAACCACGAGATTTTACATTTGTAAATACTTTTTTTAAATCGCCAACACCTTGTGCTAGGGTTTGCATTTCTCCTAAACCTTTATATACAGACTCTAATCTGTCATTTACTAACTTAAAAGATTCACCTAATCTTTGCTCTAATGTTTTGTGTAATTTTTCATCAACAGTTACTCTCATTTGTTCAAGTTTTTCAGAATTCTCTTTTTGTATTTGAGTTAATTTTTCTTCAACAGTTTTTCTAACATTTTCTAATTTGTTTTCGTTTAATGTTGTTAAACTTGTTAATTGATTTTGTTGTATGTTTATGCTTTCTGTTATTTTTTCACTTACATTTTTATTAATATCATCTTTGGTTGTAATTAAAGATGATATTATATCTTCTTTAATACTTCCTTTATCTTTTTTTAATATTATAATAAGTTGTAATACTATTAATATGCTTAAAAGTACTATGATTGCTATATCCATATTATCCCTCTTTCCATTGAAAATATTGTATCAAAAATGTGTTAATATTACAAGAAAAAATAGCTAATTAAAAATATTTGTGCTATAATATTAAAATAATGTAGAGAATAATACTATAAATGAAGGAGAAGAAGATGTTTGTAGAAAACAGTAATATTCCTAATAGGGATGTTAAAACTTGTATATCTAGTATTAATATAGATAATATGCAAAACATTAAAATACAAAGCTGTTTAGCGGTATATGATGAAATTAGTTATCATGCAGATATACAAGTGATACATATTGGATATAATGAAATAATTATTGAACCGAATATGTTTGATAAATACATTAATGAATTTGGAAAAATAGGATTGAAATGTATAAAAGGGCAAAATAGTATTTCTAATAAATATCCAAATGATGTTTGTTATAATGGTTGTATTATTGGAGATTACTTTATACATAATTTAAAGTATACTGATCCAGTATTATTGAAATGTATAAAGCAAAAAGGATTAAAGTGTATCAATGTTGAGCAAGGATATACTAAATGCAATATATCTGTTGTTAATAAATCTAGCTTTATTACGCAAGATATGGGCATTTATTCTAATTTGAAAGATATTTTTGATATTCTATATATACAACCAGATAAAAGCATTAAACTTGGAAATATGCAAGGATTTATTGGTGGAGCTACAGGATTAATTGGCTCTAATAAATGGTTTATAAATGGAGATATAAATAGATTAAGAGAAAAAGATAAAATTTTAGATTTTTTAAAATCTAAAAATGTGGAATGTATATATTTGTCAGGTGAAAATATAATTGATATGGGTTCCATTATACCAATAAAATATGAATAATTAAAAAGCAAAAATAGAAGATGTTAATCTTCTATTTTATTTTTATTTCATTAAATTATTTTTCTTCTTTCATTGCTTGTGTTGCATATTTTTTAAGTTTTTCATAAACAAGATAATTAATTGTACCTGGTGTATAATTACCAGATTTATCTTTTTTACCAGCAGGTATTCCTGTTAGTATTTCAATACCTTCATCCGCAGTATTAACTGCATAAATATGAAACATATTATTTTTTACAGCTTCTATAACTTCATCATTTAAATTTAAATTTCTAATGTTTTGTTTTGGTATCATAACACCTTGTTCACCAGTTAATCCTCTTTGATTACATAAATTAAAGTAACCTTCAATTTTTTCTGTTACACCACCAATAGGTTGTATTTCACCTTTTTGATTTATTGATCCGGTAACAGAAATAGCTTGATTAATTGGAACTTCAGATAAGCTTGAAAGTATAGCATATAATTCTGTACTAGAAGCACTATCTCCATCAATACCACTATATACTTGTTCGAAGCATACACTTGCACTTAAAGATAATGGCATTTCTTGTGCAAATTTTTCTCCAATATATGCAGAGATTATCATAACACCCTTTGAATGGGTTTGACCACTTAACATTACTTCGCGTTCAATATTTATAATTCCGCTTTTTCCCATATAAGTGTTTGCTGTAATTCTTGATGGTTTACCGAAACTTACATCCCCAACTGTTAATACAGATAGTCCATTTATTTGACCAACCTTTGAGCCTTCTGTATCTATAAGAATAGTATCATTCATCATCATTTCTTGAAGAATATAATCATATTTACTTACACGGATTAATTTTTCTTTAATTGCTTTTTTTACGTATTCAGTACTTACTGTTCTTTTATTATCCATTTTTGCCCATGTTGCAGCTTCACTTATAACTTGAAGTAATTCATTTAATTGTGTAGTTAATTTTGTCTGATCATCTGCTAATCTTGATGAATATTCAATAATTTGTGCAACAGCAGCAGGTGAGAAGTGAGGTAAGTTTTCTTTGTTACAATAGCTTGCAATAAATTGGACAGTTGATTTAATTGTATATCTATTTCTTGGAGCAACTTCTTCAAATTCAGATTTTATTCTAAACATTTTTCTGAAATCTTCATCTAACATAGATATTTGACTAAAAATTTGTGAAGTCCCTAACATAACTATTTTTGCTTTAAAAGGAATAGCTTGAGGTTTTAATCCAACAATAGCAACATTTAAATTATTATCTTTTATATTATCTATATATAATTGTTTTGTACGAATCATTTTTTTGAATGTATCCCAAATTTGAGTAGAAGCTAATAAATCTGTTGCTTGAAGAATAAGGAAACCTCCATTTGCTATATGAACATCACCAGCTTTTATCATTCTATAATCTGTTTTTAAGTTACCAAATATATTTTCATATTCTAATTTACCAAATAAATTGAAAAATGTTAAATTAGGATCTGCAATTACTGGAGCACCTTTTAGTTTACTATTATCTACAATAAGATTTACTTCATATTTTTCCCAAGGCTTCATTTCATTTATTTTTAATTGTAGAGGAATATTATCTTGTTTTGGTTGATTATCTAAAAATTTATCCATGTTTGCAAGAATATCTTTTCTAATACAATCTAAATATTTAGTTATAATTTTATATGATTTATATTTATTCTTTAAATCATTTACTTGAAGACTAATTGTTAATAAAGCAATATTATTAATCCAATTTGCAATTTTATTTTTTGAATTATTTTCTAATTCTTTTAATTGTTTTATTATATCTAAAGTTTTGGCTTCGATTATTTTGGAACGTTTTTCAAAATCCTCTTGAATATTCTGAGGTAGTTGTGAAAATTCCATTTCATTCAAAGACTTACCTTCATAAATAGGTAAAAAGTATAATCCGTTCTCTGAATTTTTTACTTCAAATCCTTGTTCGTAAGCTTCAGAAGTTAATGATTGAAGTAATAGATTTTTTTTGTTTTCTAATTCTTGTTCAATCAAAGATTTTTCTTTTTGATAATCTTCATTATTAAATGTTTGATTAATTTCTTTTCTAATATCTTCAACAAAAGTTATCATATCTTTTTTGAATTTTATTCCTTCTCCAGCTGGTAAAGAAAGAGCAATCGGCTCGTTTTGATTATCAAAATTATAGATATAACACCAATCATCTGGTGTTGGTTTTGTTGCAGCAATTTTATTTATATAATTTATACAATATGCAGTTTTGCCAATTCCATTTGGACCTTCAACATATATATTGTATCCATCTGTATCTATATTTACTCCAAACTCTAAAGCTTTGATGCTTCTTTCTTGACCAATTACTCCTTGTAATTCTTTTACTTCTTTTGTACTTTTAAAATTAAAGACTTCTGGATTACATTCTTTCTTTAATGATTCATAGCCTAATTCTTTATTATTTGCCATTTCAATCCCCCTTAATATTCATTATATGAGCATTTTCATATGTGTTTTTATCCTTATTAAAGTAATAATTTTTTCTTTGACCTACGATTTTAAAACCTAATTTATTGTACATGTTTATTGCATTAGTATTATGTATATTTACCTCTAAAGTTATATTAAAACAATTAATATCTTTAGAGTATTGAATTGCATATTCCATTAATTTTGTTCCATAACCTTTATGTCTGTATTCGTTGTTGACGCAAATATTTAAAACATCTAAACTGTCAAATAATTTGTTGATAGAAATAAATCCTAATATTAAATTTTCTTTTTTTAATATAAATGTTATTGATGAATTACATTCCATAACTTTTTTAAATTGTTCATTATTCCACGAACAAGAAAAAGTATCATTAATATGTTCTAAAATGTATTTAATATCATCTTCATTTATTAATTTAATATTACTATTTTCCATTTTTACTCAACCTTTCTGCTTGGCTAGATTTTAAGTATAAAGGTGATAGTGTTAATGAATTATCGATATTTTTATTTATGTATTTTTCATATGCAATTATACAAGTATTTTTTGATGTAAGATATGTACTTTCAATGTTATATATTTTTCTTTTTGAAATATATTTTTCTATTAAATCTTTATATTTTAATGTGTTATCTTCAATAAAATATATTGTTTTTTTAATTTTTTTACATACTTTTAATAGTTCTTCTATATTAAATGCAGCATAATTTATAACTAAATGAAAATTTTCATCAAAAATGCATGAATAAACATTATTATTTTTTGCATCAATTATTGGACAAGTATATACATCTTTAATATTGTTTAAAGCTAAACTATGTAATGTTTCAACACCAATAATAGGTTTATCATTTGCTTGAGCTAAACTTTTCATAAATGCTAATCCAATTCTTAGACCTGTAAATGATCCTGGTCCAATAGAACAAGCATATAAGTCAATTTCTTTAATATCAATTTCTAAATTTTTTAATAACTGATCAACCATTGGAACTAATTTAGGAGAGTGATTATTGACGTTTTTTATATAAGATTCGCCTAAAATATTTTTATCTTCAGAAACTGTTATGGATAATATATTTGATGAAGTATCTATTCCTAGTATTTTCATTTTAATTCTCCTTTAAGATATCTTCATATCTTTTACCATGTGGAATCATTTGAATTCTTCTTGTATTTTCAGTAATATATTCAATATTTATTTCTAAATAATCGTAAAGAATATCTTTGATTTTTTCGCCCCATTCAATAATGCAAATACCTTTATTAAAGTATTCATCTCCACCAATATTCATAAATTCATCTGAATTTTTAATTCTATAAACATCAAAATGGTAAATAGGGGGTGTAGTATTATATTCATTAACAATTGTAAATGTTGGGCTAGATATGTTTTCGCTATCTAAAAAATATTCTACAATTCCTTTTGTAAAATATGTTTTACCAGCACCTAAATTACCAGTTAGAACTATTATATCTTGTATTTTTAATTTGGATGCAAGATTTTTTGCTATATTAATTGTTTCATTTACGTTATTTGATAGTATTTCTTTCATAAATATCATTCCAATCTGTAATAATTTTATTACAATAATATTAAAAAGTAAATAAAAAAGTATAAATTTTTAAAAAAGTATTGATTTTTTCATTTTATTTTATATAATTTAATTAATAAAAGTATGAGAGGAGTTTGTCATGGAAAATTTAGAATTTAATTTTGATGATACTATAAATGAAATAAAAGCATTTAAAGAATATGCATTTGAAATACAAAATAATAATGAGTTAGCTACTTTAACACAAAATGAACTTTTAGATTTGTATTCAAATTTAGAAAGAACAAAAGTTAATTTAACACAATTAAAAGAATTATTAAAATAGAGGTGAAAAATGAATTTAACTGAATTATATAAAAAAATTGACAGTTTAGATAAGACAACTCAAATATTAATTAATGATTATATAAATAAAAAGGAAGCATTCCATAATTTAAGAATGGAAAGAGATAATGCTCAACCAGATGCAAAATCTGGAGGTAATCTTGATAACTATAGAAAGCTTCAAAATGAATTAAGCGAAGCTATTGATGTAATAAATAATTTAGAAGTTAGAATTATGGAAAGCATGGATCCAAAAACTAATGCAAAAGATAAATTAGGTAAAGAAAAGAAGGAATACTTATTAGCACAAAATGATAAGATTTTGGATACTACAGATTTCTGGGTAAGATGTTTTATTGCAAAAAATGAAAAACATCCTAAGCATAAAGAAACTTTAGAAGAAATAGAAGATAATTTATTTAAGGCAGTAAAAGGACATAATGACCGTATAAAGTTTCAACAAAGAGAAATTGATAGTCTTTCTAAAGACTTAAATAGTATTGATCAAGATAATCCTGAAAAGGAGGACAAAGTAAAAAACATATATGAAGAAATAAAAAAACGTGAAGAAATAAGAGATATAAATCAAGGACATAAAGATGCTTGTGAAAAGAAAATTAAAATTGTTGATGATATTAAAAAAATGGATTTGCAAACAATTGTATACAATATTGATAAAAGAAAAGATATTGTTGCAAGCAATTTAAGAGAAATGGGAATTGATGCAAAGGGTAGAGCTGATGGAGATAGATATAATAAAACATCTGTTGAAGAGTATAGAAGTTTAAATGAAAATGCAAGAAATAAAATAGATTTAAATGTTGAACCAATTGGAAGAACAACAGACACAACAAATAGAAGTGGTAGAAATTTTGGACCGGGATTACCTGTTATTGGTAAATATAGTGAGAATAGTAAAATATTATCATCAAAAGAATTGGAGTATTTGTCTCAAATATATTTAGAACAAAAAGGTACACCATTAAATTTATTAAATGTAAGACCGGCAGGAATATTTAGATCAATACTAACAAAAATATCTGGTGTGCACAAGGACTATAATAGAGCTAATATTGAATTCTTAAATGAGAAAGATGAAAAAGGGAATTATAAGTATAAAGATTTATTTAGTGATATTAATGTACAAGATATAGCAACATTAATGAAGGCTGGTGTTACAACTAGAATGTTAATTGATGTTAGAAGAAGAATACAAAATGATATTGATAGAATTGATTCAAAAGATACAAATAAGTTTTTAGAAAGTTTGGTTAATTGGAATAAAGATATAGTTGAACCTGAAAGAGAATCAGAAATAGATTCAAAAAGTAAAGTTATTTCAGAACCAGGCGATAAAGTTGTTC
>JAQVRJ010000014.1:0-2631 GCA_028701115.1 Clostridia bacterium | reverse complement strand
TAAAGTTGTTCCAGAACCAGACAGTATTCCAAGTGATATTGCTAAAAAAATAGAAGAATTAAGAAAACAAATGGAAGTATTAAAGAAAGAGAATGAAGAATTAAAGAAAAAAATAGAAGAACTTAAAAAAGAAAAAGAGCCTGAAAAAAAAGTATCTGATATGTTTTCTGATAGAGGAGCACTTTATGATAATCTAAATAAAATTGAAGAAGAAATGAGTAAAATTGATTATGATGAAAAAGAGCCTGAGAAAAAAGTATCTGATATGTTTTCAGATAGAGGAGCACTTTATGATAATCTAGATAAAGTTGAAGAAGAAATAAGTAAAATAAATTATGAAGAAGAAATGAGTAAAGTAGCTGATATTAAAGAAAATACTGAAACTAAAGAAGAATTAGATTTATCTAAGTTTGGTGATTACCAACAAAAAATGGAAGAAGCAATGGCTAATAATGAACAAGTTGAAATTCCAGAAAATGCTGAGTTTTTAAATCAAGACATTAGTATTGTTATACCTAATGCAAAAGTTCAAAAGGCTGTTAGAGATGCAGGTTGTAATACAATTCAAGAATTGAGAAATAAATTGTTATACGAAGGAGAAATTAAAGGTCTAGGTGCAGTTACATTAAAAAAAATTGGTGAGCAATTTACTGTTAATAATATTGATATACCATTTATACATAAATTGTTTAAAAAGAAAGGTGAAAATGCTAAACCTGAAATATCAGATGAAGTAAAAACAGAATTAATTAATGAAGATTATAAAAATTCTAAAATTAAAGATGATGAGGAAGAAGAAAGATAATTTTTAAAGAATAGTATATTTATTATACTATTTTTTTGCACTTGAATATTTAAGATATATGTAATATAATGCACATGAATAAAGGAGGAATAATATGAATGCAAATATATTTAGAGCATATGACATTAGAGGCGTTTATGGAGAAGATTTAACAAAAGAAAATGCAGAATTAATAGGTAAAACATATGGAACATATATGATAAATAATAATGTAGATACACTTGTTGTAGGTATGGATAGTAGAGAACACTCACCAATATTAAAAGAAGGATTAATTAAGGGGTTAGTTTCTACAGGAGTAAAAGTTATTGATTTAGGATTAGTAACAACACCAATATATTATTATTCTCGTGTTTTATATAATGTTAAACCAGGTATTATGATAACGGCTAGTCATAACCCACCAAAATATAATGGGTTTAAAATAAATACATATGGTGAAGATAGAATGTTTGGTGATGAAATACAAAGGTTTAGAGAATTACTTGAAGCTGGTAATTTCTTAATTGGTAATGGTAGTGTTGAAAAAAGAAGTCCGGTTGATGAATATGTAAAAGATATTGTATCAAAATGTAAAATTGGTAATAGAAAAATAAAAGTAGTAATTGATTGTGGAAATGGTACTGCAGGCATTGTAGCAAAAAAAATATTTGAAGGAATAGGTTGTGAAGTTATAGGATTATATTGTGATATTGATCCAAAGCAACCCAATCATATAGCTGATCCAGCTGAAGCTGAAAATTTACAAGATTTAATAAAAACTGTGAAAGAAACAAATGCAGATTTAGGATTAGGGTTTGATGGTGATGCAGATAGAATTGGATTAGTAGATGAATTAGGCAATGTTATGTTTGGTGATTTATATCAAATAATAATGTTAAGAGAAGAAATATTAAAAAAATATTCAGGTGTAAAAATACCTGTTGAAGTTAAATGTACATATTCTTTATTTGAAGAAGCTGAAAAACTAGGTGGTAAACCATATTATCATAAGACAGGCAATTCCTTTTTTTATCATACAATGATGAATGAAGATATACCAATGACAGGCGAAATGTCAGGGCACATCTTTTGGAAAGATAATTATTATGGATTTGATGATGGTATATATTCTGGTTGCAGATTTGTTAGAATGTTATCTAACACGAATAAAAAATGTTCACAATTGTTAGATGGAGTAAAAAGATATCCAATTACACCTGAAATAAAAATTGAAACTACTGATGATGAAAAATTTAAACAAGTTGAAAAAGTATTAAATTACTTTAAATCAAAGGGTGAAAATGTTATAGATGTTGATGGAGTAAGAGTAATATTTAAAAACGGATGGGGATTAATAAGAGCATCAAATACATCCCCAAGTTTAAGTATGAGATGTGAAGCTAAAACGCAAGAAGAACTAGAAAAAATTAAAGAAATAATGTTAAATGCTTTAAATAGTTGAAAAAGAAATTTAAATATGCTATAATATTTTTATAAAAATATTTGGAGTTAATAATGTTAGTTTTAACAGAATTTATATTAAACAATCCAATCATATCCATTATATTATTTATTATAGCATTACCTTTAATATTATATGGATATTGTAAATTTGGAGAATTTTTGGAAGGAAAGAATAAAAAAATATATGCCTGCATATTTTTTACTGTAATAATATCATTTGTTGTTTTTTTATCAGTTAATCAAAATATTGCAGAATATATGTTTAAAGTATTTATACTATTTGGTTTAGTATATGGTATATTATCTCTTATATATTCTTATATATTCGAGCATAATTAAGAAGAATCTTTTTAAAAGTAAAATGATTAGTTATTATTCAT
>JAQVRJ010000013.1 GCA_028701115.1 Clostridia bacterium | reverse complement strand
TTAATTAATTTATTTCTTCTAAATCCCTGTATAATATCTAATACTTGTTTAGATTTTAATACTTCACCAATATCATCTTTAAATATATTTCCAAGTAATATATTTCCTTCTTGATCAAGACAACAAGGAACTATACTTCCATCTACTAATATTGCAATTTGATCTATTAGACCATAACATGAACCTTCGATTGAAAGTATATCATTATTCATACTAGGCCATGTAAATATAGTATCTATATTCAAAAATATATTTTTGTGTAACTGTACATATCTTTTTTTAGTAATTATATTCTTAATATTTTCAATATCATATTTTTTTTCAAAAAAGTTAAATACTTTTTCATATTCATCAACATTTTTAGTATCTTTTAAATCCCATAATCGATAAGATATATATGCACCTGTTTCCTTATTTATAATATTAGACACATCTACAATACTATTTAAATAATCTTCTTGCACAATATTTTTTGTTTTATTATGCCTTACACTATGTACAGATATATTTAATTGTCTTAAACTTTTTGCATTAACCAATATATCTTCTTTTTCTTTAAGCAAACTACCATTAGTAACAATATTAACTTTCATATTATATCTATATGTTAAATCTAATATATCTTGTAAATGTTCATGTAACAAAGGTTCGCCTTTTACATGAAGGTATATAAAATCTGTATATGGGGACATCTTCTTTAATACACATTCAAAATTATCCACAGACATTTGCACTAATTCTCGTTTATTAGTTGGACAAAAATCGCAGTTATAATTACATATATTAGTTATCTCAATATATACTCTTTTAAATCGTTTCACTAATTCATATACTCCTTTAATATTTCAAATACTTCTTTTGCATTATCTCTTGTATTAATAGTATTCTTTAATTCACTATTTTTACTCATTCCTTTAACATAACAGCAAATATGTTTTCTCATTTCTCTAACTGCAACATATTCACCTTTTTGTTCTATCTCTAAATTATATTGCTCTAATATTTTTTCTAGAATTTCTTTTTTAGATATATTAAATAGTTCACTATTATTTTCTTTATCCATAATCTCTTTAAATATCCATGGTTTACCTAAAGATCCCCTACCAATCATTACAGCATCTACACCAGTATAATCTATCATTCGCTTAAATAATTCATAATCTACAACATCTCCATTTCCTATAACAGAAATACTGACAGCTTCTTTAACACTTTTTATACAGTCCAAATCACAAGTCCCTGTATAAAAATCTTTTCTTGTTCTACCATGAATTGTAATAGCTTTTGCTCCATTCATCTCTGCTATCTTTGCAATTTCTACACAATTAATTGAGAAATCATCAAAACCTTTTCTTATTTTAACTGTAATAGGTTTATTAGTTGCTTTTACTGCAGCTTTTACAATTTCACCAACTAATTCAGGATTTTTAAGTAAAGCACTTCCTTCTCCATTATTAACAATCTTAGGAACAGGACACCCCATATTTATATCTATTATATCTGCATAATCTTCTATCTTTTGTATAGCTTGTGATATTATATCTGGTTCTGAACCAAATATTTGAACAACTCTTGGCATATTAAATATATCACATTTAACTAATTCTAATGTTTTTTCATCATTATATACTATACCTTTTGCACTTACCATTTCTGTATATACTAACCCAGCTCCATAATCTGCACATATTTTTCTAAAAGCTCTATCCGCAAATCCAGCCATAGGTGCTAAAAATATATTATTTTTTATTTTAATATTTCCAATACTTATTTCTTTTATATACATTTTATCCTATCCTAACAATACAATTTTTTCTCTATTCTTTGCTATATTTATTAATATTCCAATAACTATCATATTACACATCATATTACTTCCACCATAACTCATAAATGGTAATGGTACACCTGTAATTGGTAATAACCCCATCGTCATCCCTATATTCTCTAATACATAAAATAAAAACATACCCATTATACCAATCGCAACTTGTGAGCTAAAATTATCTTTAGCTGTTTTAGAAATATATACACATCTTAATAATAAGCCACAGAATAATAATATTACACCCGCTGAAATAATAAAACCCATCTCTTCAGCAATTACCGCAAATATAAAATCTGTTGTCTTAGGATATAAATAACCTAATTGTGTTTGATTTCCTTCTCCTAATCCCATACCAGTCAATCCACCAGAACCTATTGCTAGTTTTGATTGCAATATATTATACCCTTTTCCTAAAGGATCAATTGTTGGATCAAAATATACATCTATTCTATCTACAGCATGTTGTGGCAATACAAAGAAATATAATATAGGTAATGCTACAATAACAAGACCCAATCCAATTAATATATATTTTTTATCTATATTAGATATAAACAACATTATAACAGTAAAAGTTATAAAAGCCATTGCTGTACCATAATCTGGTTGTAATACTATTAAAACTACTGGTATTAAAACTAAAACTGCTATAAACAATAAATTTTTAATTTTATTTATCCCATTTGAATCTCTATCATTTATTTTTGTTATTACAGCAGCAATAGCTATTATAACACAAATTTTAGCTAATTCAGATGGCTGTAAAGACATAAACTGTAAATTATACCAACTTGATGCACCATTAATTGGATTTGTAAATAATACACCGACTAATAACAAAATTGAAACTATATACATTGGTATCCAAAACTTTTGATATAGCGTATATGGTATCATAGAAGTAATTATCATCAATGCAAAACCTATCCCCACCCAAATTAATTGTTTACTAAAATCATTTCCTGGTTCATATCCATTACAAGCACTATATAAAGCTACACAGCTCACTGCAGCTAATAAAAGTACTATTCCTATTAATTTATAATCAAATCCTTTAAAAAATCTTTTTATCATGTTTTCACCTTTATATATATTATCACATTTTTAATATAAAATATATAGAAATTATCCATTTTAATATATTAATATTTATTAAAAAATAGCCAAAATCATAATTTTTCACATTTTCTATATTTTAGCATAATAAAAAATAGAAATGAATTAATCAAATCTATTTTTTATATAGTTAATATATAAACTGCTTATTCTTCATCATCTGAATTAAATAATTCATCAAATTTCTTTTCTAATTCTTTTTGTATGTCATAAGCAAATTGTTCATTATCAAAAGGTTTATCCTTTTTAACATCTACAACCGTTTGAGGCATTTCAACTTTCTTCTCAACGACTGGTTTAACTTTTTTAGGAGATTCGTAATCATCATCAAAGAATGATTTCTTTTTTGGCTTAGAAAAGCTTTCAAGTTCTTTTATCGCATCATTTACTTCTTCAGGCTCATTACTTTCTTCTAATTTTTTAACATTTTCAACTTCCTTCTTTTTAACTTTTTTAGGAGGTTCATAATCATCATCAAAGAATGATGTTTTCTTTGGTTTTTCAATAACTTCTTCAAACTCTACCTTTTTTTCTTCTAGTTTTTTAACTTTTGGTATTTCTTTCTTTTCAACTTTTTTTGGTTTTTCAATAACTTCTAATTTTGCTTTGTTTTCTACATTTGTTGATTCTGTTACTACCTTATCTTCTATTTCTTGAAGTTCCTCAAATAATGATTTTTTATGTACCATTTTTTTAACTTCAGGTTCTGCCTCAATTACTGGTTCTATTTTTTTCTCAATCATAGAACTTAATTTTTTATCCAAAGCTGATTCTAACTTTTGAGATATCATATCTTCAAGTTTTTTATCAATGTTTTGTTCTACATCTTTTACTATATCAGATTTATTTATAACTGGTTGAACTGGTTTTTCTTCTTTTGCTACTGAACTTAATTTCTTTGCAAGCATTTCTTCAAGTTTTTTATCGATGTTTTGTTCTACATCTTTTACTATATCAGATTTATTTATAACTGGTTGAACTGGTTTTTCTTCTTTTGCTACTGAACTTAATTTCTTTGCAAGCATTTCTTCAAGTTTTTTATCGATGTTTTGTTCTACATCTTTTACTATATCAGATTTATTTATAGTTGGTTGAACTGGTTTTTCTTCTTTTGCTACCGAGCCCAATTTTTTTTCAATCATTTCTTCAAGTTTCTTATTCATATCTTTCTCTACGTCTTTTACTATATCAGATTTTTTTATAGTTGGTTGAATCGATTTCTCTTCTATTACTGGTTTAACTGACTTAAATGATGTAAAAAATGATTTCTTTGGTTTTTCTTCTATTACTGGTTTCTCTTCTATTATTGGATTAACTAGTTTTGATGTTTCAAAAAATGATTTCTTTGGTTTCTCTTCCATTTCTGGCCCTAATATATTTTCAACAACTGGCTCAACTTTTTGTTGATAGCTTTCTTCGAATTTTTTCTTATATTCTTCAGCAGGATTTACACGTTTATGTTCTTCAAAATATTTTTTTTTCGGTGCTTCATTTCTATTATCAAAAGTATTCTCATCAAAAACAACTTTGGGTTCAACTTTTGGTTGATTAAAACTTACATTTCTTTTTTCTTCTTCTATTTTTAATGGATTATATATTTTCCATTCATTTCTTTGAACATTTTTAATATCATTATGACTTATTTCTGTTGCTCTTAATTCTTTAGCTATTGGTTTTAAGAAATAATAATATTTCTTTGCTTGAATTGGTTTAATACCTTTAACAAGAATCAACGCATTATCTGGATCTAGTCTTCTAATTTCATCTGGTGTCATTAATGGTCTTGCCATAACTTGATCGGAATATGATTTTCCTGATTTTACATTATCTTTATCTCTACTTGTAGATATGCTATCCCTAACTATTGTCTTTTCACCTAACGCTTTTGAAAAATGTTCAGCTGTTTTTAATGAGTTACCACCTAAAAACAAGTGAGTATCACAGTTCGCCATAATAGTTTCAGCAGCATCTCCATATAAATCTACTAACTGATCTATTGTCTGTATAATTATACTAAATGCAATATTTCTACTTCTACTTGTAGATATTTTCTTTTCAAAATCTGGTATTTTACCTATATTAGCAAATTCATCTAACATAAATATAACCATTTCTTTTAACTTACCACCATTTGAATCTGCAAAATCATATAATTGTTGTATCATCTGTGCAAAAAATATTGTTAATATGAAATTATATGCACTATGACTATCAGGTGGAATTACATATAATGCAACTTTTTTCTTTGCTAATAAATCAAAATCTATTGTATTACTACTTGTAACACCTTGTATTTCTTTCGAATCAAATTTACCTAATTTTGATTGTAATGTACTTAATATGCTTCCAAAAGTTTTATCTGAGGCAACTTCAATTGATTGATAATTTATTCTTGCAGGATGGTCGGCTGGCAATTCAGACATTAACTTATTTAACAAACTTTCTCCGCCACCATTATTAGCAGCTCTAACTAAGTTAGCACAACTAGCTAATGATTGTTCTTCTTTTGGCCTTGTTGATAATAAATAATATATCAAAGATTTTAAAAGTATTTCTGCCATATCATCCCAGAATGGATCAGAACTTTTATTATCTCCTTGACATTTTACTATTGTATTCGCAATAATATCAACATCTATTTCATTTCTTATATGTAACAATGGATTATATGCATCACTAAATTCTGGTTTTACCAAATTTAATGTTTGTATTTGGTATCCATGTTTTTTAAAGAATCCTGCTGTTCTATCAAACAATTCACCTTTAGGATCAGTAAAAACATATGAACCTAATAATTGAGTAGCTGTAGGAATAACATAACCTGCAGATTTACCTGATCCAGAACCACCGGCAACTAAAATATTTAAGTTACCTCGTCTTGTAGGAGATAAAAAATTCTTTTCTGCCAATACAAATCCTTTATTCTTAGATAACTCTTTATATTGTTCTCCATTTTTGGCCCAGTCACTAGAACCATGCTCAATATTATCATATTCTCTTTTATCTTTAAGATTATACCAAATTATTAGTACAGCTAAAGCATAAACAACCCAAAATACTTTTAACCAATTTATATAATCTTCTTTATAATCTGGTGTTAGCATTTTAAATATGTTACCCATATCAAATTGGAATTCAACTATACCTGTAACTGTTATTGATGGAATTATCAATATACTTATAATCATACCAATCAATATAACAATACCTAAAGACATCATATATCTTTGAAATACACTTCTTTGCATTATATATTCCTACCTTTCAACATTAATATTGTTCTCATCATGTGATTTTTCATTATATAAATATGTATCATTATTTTTAGATTGTCCGCTTCCTAAATCAACTAATTCATATCCTGTATCATCATTTTCTATTTGGAAAACTACTATATTCGTACTTATTTCCATTTTTTATTCCTCCTTAGTATGCTAATGCAATTTTTTTGTTAATTCCAATGCAACATATGGTCTATATGGAATCATTTCACATTTACCTATTACATCACCCGTATCTTGATTTAAATAAACAGTTGGAACCACTTCATCTCCTGTTTCAACATCAATAATTGCAATCGGTCTTTTAAAATTATCTGTATATTTAAATTCTTTTATAATTGGTTCATCATTTTTAGATTGTATTGGTTCATATTTTACAATACTTGGTTTTTGCACAATTTTTACTTTACTTTCGCTAAACAACCCAGTATTTAAAACAACTTTATCTTTTCCTAACGTTAACATTAATACAGTTAAATCCTTATCAGTTTTAACAGCAAACTTTCTTTTATTTTTACCTGTTATATCCTCTTCAGTTGTAACATCTAATTTTCTAAGTGTTAATACTTCTTTTCCCCCTATAAAATCATTTTCAATAACGAAAGCAATAGTTTTTAAACCTTTAGGATCCATAACACTAAAAGTTTGTTCTTCTAATTTTGACATAAAAACACCACCTTACTTTATATTTACTATATATATATAATTAGTATATATATATGCTTTCAAATAGTCAATAACAAATTAGAATTTTTATTCAACCTGTCTCTATTGATTTTGTAACAAAAATATATTAAAATATATATCACACAGGAGGGAAAAAATGCAAAAAATACTAGGACAAATTAGAAAAGCAATACAAGACTTCAATATGATAGAAGACGGAGATAAAATATGTATTGGATTATCTGGTGGAAAAGATAGTTTAGCATTACTTTTTTCATTAGCAAAATTACAAAAATTTTATACTAAAAAATTCTCACTTGTTGCAATAACAATAAATCCAAACTTTGATGGATTTGATACAACATATTTATCTAAAGCTTGTGAAGAATTAGGCGTAGAATATATTGTATATCCTTCAAATATAAAAGAAATTGTTTTTGATATTCGCAAAGAAACTAATCCTTGTTCATTATGTGCAAATTTAAGAAGAGGTATGCTAAATAGTTTTGCCGTTGAAAATGGCTGTAATAAAGTAGCATTAGGTCATCATTGTGATGATTTAATAGAAACATTATTATTATCTCTTTTATATGAAGGACATATACATACATTTTCACCAATTACGTATTTAAGTAAAAAAAATATAAATGTTATTAGACCAATGATATATGTATATGAAAAAGAAATTCAAAGATGGGTCAAAGAAAATAATATACAACCACTGCCAAGAACTTGTAAAATTGATGGTTCTACCAAAAGAGAAGAAATGAAAAATCTAATACATAGCTTTTCAAAAGATTTGCCATATATAAAATCAAATCTATTAGGAGCAATAAAAAGATCAAATATAAAAGGATGGAAGGAGAATAATGAAAAATAAAATATTTATACTATTATTTTTACTTTCATTTATTTTATCTACTACAGTTTTTGCTGTAGAGATATATAAAGAAAATAAAAAAGAAATAATAGCAAATGGAATCGAATTAAATAAACAAACCATCTTTAGTGAAAATGGATGGATATATTTTAATGTAGTAGAAATTGATATTAATAATCCAGATATTTCAATACTACCGATATATTCTAGTAAAGGTGTTAATAATTTTTCAACTATTAAATCCATGATATCTGATACAAATATCGTTGCTGCACTAAATGGAGATTATTTTGCGCGAAGGAACAATTCTTTATATACTGGTCAATCAATTGGCTTATTAGGTAAGGACTCTCAAATACTTGTATCATCAGCTGAAGAAAACGATGGTTCTAATAAAATGGGATCATTTATTTTACAAAAAGACAACAACATTATATATTCATATTTAAAAAACACTATAACAATTTATTCAGATAATAAAGAAGAAACATATTTTGCGAGTGGTATTAACAAATATGTTCCATATAATGCAATTGGAATACTAACTTCTATATGGAATGAAACTTCAATAGGTAATTCAGAAAACGAAAATACTTTAGAAGTATTAGTTATAGATAATAAAATTGTAGAAATTAGAGATAATCTAGAAGGTATAGCAATACCGAAAAATGGATATATATTACATGCCTATGGGCCAAATGCAAAACAATATATATTAAACAATTATTCTATTGGAGATAATATTTTCTACAAAATAGATATTAATTTAGATGTTGAGAAAATGAAGCTTGCAATTAGTGGGGGAACAATATTAGTCGAAAATGGCAAAATAACAAGCTTTTCTCATCTTGTATGGGGTACTAATGAAATGTCTGCTATTGGAAGTAATAAAGATAATACAAAAATATATTTAATAGCTTCTTCGCCTGTTACGCAAAAACAATTTGCAGAATTAATAAATAATTATGGAATATATAATGCTTTATGTTTAGATGGCGGTGGTTCAACTACAATGATTATAAAGCAACCTACAAGAACAGATTTTTCTATAATATCTTCACGTTTTACAAATTATTTAAGACCAGTAGTAAATGGTATTGGTATAAATAAAAATCTTGAACCAACAAATATACCATATAATTTAGTATTAACACTAAAAGATAAATATATTTTTAAAAACAATTCTACAACATTTATTTTAGAAGGCTATGATACAAATTATTACCCTATAAATATAGATATGAATAATATATCTGTCACCTTTAATAATGATAATGCTGTATATGAAAACAATCAAATTATTGGTAAAAAAGAAGGCTTTACAACAATTACAGTTAAATATGAAAATATTTCTATTTCAAAAGAGTTAAGAATCTTAGGTGAAGCATATAGCTTAACAATTGAACCAAGTTTAGCTAATATACAAAAAACAGATACACAAAATTTTACTGTATATGCAACAGATAAAAATGGTTATACATCAAAAATAAATAATGAATTACTACTATGGAATATTGAGCAAGGTTCTGGAGAAATAAATAATGGTACTTTTATACCATACCAATATGATCAAACAATTATATCTGCATCAATTGACAATATAAAATCATTTTCATTAATAAATATCAACCAAGAAGAACAATCTATCTTAGATAGTTTTGAAACATTAAATGGCACATTCTCAGCATATCCAAATACTGTAACTGGCGATATAAATATTTACTCAAATAAACATAAAACAGGAAAATATGCTTTAAAACTTACATACAATTTTATAAACAATGAAAATGCAGTTAGAGGTGCATATTATGATTATACATCACCAATTGTAATTCCAGATTTAACAACAGAAATTGGTATATGGATATATAGTCCTATTAAAAATCAATGTTCAATTAAATCTCAATTCAAAGACATAAAAGGAAACACATATATTGCTGTATTAGCTAATGAAATTGATTGGATAGGTTGGAAATATTTAACCTATACAAAACCAGAAAAAATTAAAGAAATTACAAGCTTATATATTGCTCAATCAAACGTAGATTTAACAGATTTTAGTTATATATATTTTGATGACTTAACTGTAATACATTATTCACATGGGAAAGAAGAAATAACTCTTCCTAAAAATATATCTATTCAAGATAATAATAATTATGTGCTTGAAAATTCATATAAATTATCTATACTTGATTCAATATATAAACCAAGCATATTATTTGATCAATTATTAAACAAAAGAGTTATAAACAATATTAATTCTTCTAATTTAACATTAACATATAATGAATATGATAAATCTTATTCAAATATTATAACTACTAACATATGTACAGTTAATAACATTACTCAATCAAATAATTATGCGGATATTTCATATTTTGATATATCTAATAATGGAATAAGGGCAACTAATTATGAACAATGGTATACATTAATTAATACTTTAAACACATCAAAAAAGCATCAAATAATAGTATTTAATAAAGATATAAATACTATGTCTGATTCACTTGAAAAAGAGTTATTATATAAACTATTACAAGAATATAAATCAAAAAACAATAAAGAATGTTGGATTATTCAACCAGGAGAAATAACAAGTACAAAAAACTATAACAATATTAAAATAGTTTCAATTGGAAATAGAAATACATATACAAATATTATGGATATATATAACAATTATAAATATATAGATATATACATAAACGAAAACAATATGACTTATGTATTAAATAGCATATTTTACTAGAAAAAATTAAAACAGTATAGATTTTTTATACTGTTTTAATATATTTAAATATATTAATTTCTTTATTTGACCTAGTCCTTGTCTATATATAAATACAGTTATATACAGGTAATATAGCTTAGTTTCAAAAATATAACAAATATAATAAAATGCCTTGAATATAACTAAATTTTGTAATATAATTTTATTATATAGGAGTGATAAAAATGAATAATAAGAAATTTAAAAATATACCAAGCGGTATAAAGTATTTAGTATTAATTGTAGTAGTAATAATTCTAGTAATAGTTTTCAAAGTAGTAACTAATTCAATGTACAGTGAGCAGCCTAATCCCAACGAAGATATTAATAATAATCCATCAACAAGCACAGATAATAACCCAGCAACAAGCACAGATAATAACCCAATAGATCCAACAGATCCAGACGGTACAATAATTGGTAATAAAGATAATATAGATATAACTCAATATACATTATTTGATACATATATACTTACTTCAAACCACACACAATATGGAAATTATGGTTGGAAATATTTCTTAATAAGATCATATTCCGAATTTACTAATTATGTGGAAAATTATTTTACAGCAATAGATAATACAGATATATCTGCAGAAATAAGTAATTTAAAAGAAAATATTACGTCAGATTTCTTTAAAACTGGTTGTGTAATAATCATAGTAGATTATAGTTTAAATGATATTAGTGGGTTAGTAGATAATATTATGTTATCAGATACATTAGCAACAATTAGTATAAATAGAAATATAACCAATACTAATTTTTCCAAATATGTTACACATGTTTTACCAATCAAATCTAATACAATTAGAACAGTTCAAATTCAATATACAAAATAATATTTGAGAATGTATAATTAAAAAATTATACATTTTTATTTTGTTTTTGAAAAACACTTAAAAATTTTCAAAAAAATATAAGAATTTTTTTCTTGTATTTTTTTTAATTACAAATTTTAATTTAGTAAGTTTATTCATAAATAGAATTTGAAAATTATTCAATCAAATTAATAACTCCTAAATTGTTTTTTATATTAAATTTATACATATATTTGTAGTGTGCCGTACAAACATTGATTTGTATGCAGTTCAAGGTATGAGCTAAAATAATTGTATCAATAAAAATTCAAAAATATTTTTCTTTCATTTTTAATTTATCCAAATTTTTCTATTTTATTTTTCTTTTCAAAAATATTTTTTTACGTATTTCTAAAAAAAATTTAACTTATGTTTTTTTAGTTTTCAAAATTTTCGACATTTTATTAAAAAATAATTGACATTTTGATTTTATATGCTATTATGTATTTATAAGTAATATTTATTTTACATTTACTAAAAAAAATGCAAAAAGATTTTAAAAGAAAGGAGTGATTTTAATGGCAGTAGCTAAAAAACCAGCTAAGAAAGTTGTAGCTAAAAAAGTAGCAGCTAAAAAACCAGCTAAGAAAGTTGTAGCTAAAAAAGTAGTAGCTAAGAAACCAGCTAAGAAAGTTGTAGCTAAAAAAGTAGCAGCTAAAAAACCAGCTAAGAAAGTTGTAGCTAAAAAAGTAGCAGCTAAAAAACCAGCTAAGAAAGTTGTAGCTAAAAAAGTAGCAAAAAAATAATTAATTAATAATTATAAAAAAATACTTGATTCTATCAAGTATTTTTTCTTTTAATATATAATTGGCGAAGAGAGTGAGATTTGAACTCACGATAGATTTGCGTCTATGTCGGTTTTCGAAACCGATGCTTTCAACCACTCAGCCATCTCTTCATGAAAAAACAAGATATATATAATATATCTTGTTTCTATTTATAGTATATTATACTATTATTTTACTATTTTAGTAACGACACCAGAACCAACTGTTCTTCCGCCTTCACGAATAGCAAATCTTAATCCTTCTTCCATAGCAATTGGTGTGATTAAGTCAATATCCATAGTGATGTTATCACCTGGCATTACCATTTCAACACCTGCAGGTAATTCAATTATACCTGTAACATCTGTTGTTCTGAAATAGAATTGTGGTCTATATCCTTTGAAGAATGGAGTATGTCTTCCACCTTCTTCTTTAGTTAATACATAAACTTGACCTTTAAATGTTGTATGTGGTGTTATTGAACCAGGTTTAGCTAAAACTTGACCTCTTTCAACGTCTTGTCTTTCAACTCCTCTTAGTAATACACCAATATTATCTCCAGCTTGTGCTTGATCTAATAATTTTCTAAACATTTCAACGCCTGTTACAACTGTTTTCTTAGTATCTTTAATACCAACGATTTCAATTTCGTCTGATACTTTTACAATACCTCTTTCAACCCTACCTGTTGCAACTGTTCCTCTACCTGTGATAGAGAATATATCTTCAACTGGCATTAAGAATGGTTGATCAATAGCTCTTTCAGGATCTGGAATATATGAATCTATTGTATCCATTAATTCTTTAATACAAGCATATTCAGGTGCATTTGGATCTGTTGATGTTGATTCAACAACTTTTAATGCTGAACCTCTTATAATTGGAGTAGTATCTCCTGGGAATTCATAAGTAGATAATAATTCTCTTACTTCCATTTCAACTAATTCAATTAATTCTGGATCATCAACCATATCACATTTATTTAAAAATACAACAATGTATGGTACACCAACTTGTCTTGCTAAAACAATATGTTCTCTAGTTTGTGGCATTGGACCATCAGCTGCTGATACAACTAATATTGCTCCATCCATTTGTGCAGCACCAGTAATCATGTTTTTAACATAATCAGCATGTCCTGGACAGTCAACGTGAGCATAATGTCTTTTTTCTGTTTCATATTCAACGTGAGTAGTTGATATTGTAATACCTCTTTCTCTTTCTTCTGGTGCATTATCTATTTGATCATATGCACTAAATTTAGCTTTACCTTGTAATGATTGTACTTTAGTAATAGCTGCTGTTAATGTTGTCTTACCATGATCAACGTGACCAATTGTTCCAACATTAACATGTGGTTTGTTTCTAACATAAGTTTCTTTTGCCATTTTAAAATTCCCCCTTTAATATATATTTTAAAAAATTTATAAACTATTTTTCTTTAAGCAATATGCTTAAATCGCTATCATTTTATAATACTTTAATATAATTTTCAATAGTTTTATTAAAAATTATTCTGATTTTTTCCTACTTGATACAATAGCTTCTAACACTGACTTTGGAACTTCTTCGTTATGACTTGGTTCCATTGCATATGTACCTCTACCTTGTGTCTTAGATCTTAAATCAGTAGCATAGCCAAACATTTCTGATAATGGAACAAATGAATGTATTACTTTTAAACCATGTACATCTTCCATACCTTCTAATCTACCTCTTCTTGCATTAACATCACCTATAACATCACCCATATATTCTTCTGGTACTGTTATATCGACTTTCATAATAGGTTCAAGTAATACTGAACCTGCTTTTCTACATGCTTCTTTGAAAGCCATAGATCCGGCGATTTTGAAAGCAGCTTCTGATGAGTCAACTTCATGGTATGATCCATCAAATAATGTTGCTTTAACATCTACAACAGGATATCCAGCTAGGATACCACTTGCTGTTGCTTCTTTAATACCTTCTTCTGTTGGTTTAACATATTCTTTTGGAACAACTCCACCAACAATTTTGCTTTCAAATTGAAAACCTTTTCCTGGTTCTAATGGTTCCAATGTAATCCATACATGTCCATATTGACCTCTACCACCAGATTGTCTAATAAATTTACCTTCTGCTTCAACTTTTTGTCTAATTGTTTCTTTATATGCAACTTGTGGTGCACCAACATTAGCTTCAACTTTAAATTCACGAAGTAATCTATCTACAATTATTTCCAAATGTAATTCACCCATACCTGCAATAATTGTTTGACCAGTTTCTTGATTAGTATATGTTTTAAATGTTGGATCTTCTTCTGCTAATTTAGCAAGAGATAATCCCATTTTTTCTTGTCCATCTCTTGTTTTTGGTTCAATAGCTATAGAAATAACTGGTTCTGGAAATTCCATTGATTCTAATACTATTGGATGATCAACATCACATAAAGTATTACCAGTTGTTACATCTTTTAAACCAACTGCAGCAGCTATATCTCCAGCAAATACTTCTTCAATATCTTCTCTGTGATTAGCATGCATTTGTAATATTCTGCCAATTCTTTCTTTCTTACCAGTTGCTGTATTTAATACTGTATCTCCAGAATTTAATTTTCCTGAATATACTCTAAAGAAACATAATTTTCCTACAAATGGATCAGTAGCAATTTTAAATGCTAATGCTGAGAAATATTCATCATCTGATGATTTTCTATCCATTTCTTTTGATTTATCATCTGGATCTGTTCCTTTAATATCTTCTACATCTGTTGGTGCAGGCAAATATTCTATTACTGCATCTAACAATTCTTGTACACCTTTATTTTTATATGAAGATCCACAACACATTGGTACTAATTTTACAGCTAATGTTCCAATTCTTAATCCTTTTTTTATTTCATCTTCAGTTAGCTCTTCACCACCTAAATATTTTTCCATCAAAGCATCATCTTGTTCAGCAGCTGCTTCTATCATTTTTTCTCTATATTGTTTTGCTTTTTCTAATAAATCTGCAGGTATATCGCCTTCTTCAATTATTTGACCTAAATCATCCTTATGAATGAAAGCTCTCATTTTTATTAAATCAACTATACCAACAAAATCACTTTCTGCACCAATTGGTAATTGTATTGGTACAACATTAGCACCTAATCTATTTCTAATCATGTTTTCACAATTAAAGAAATCAGCACCTGTTGTATCCATTTTATTTACATATATCATTCTTGGTACATGATATTTATTAGCTTGTCTCCAAACTGTTTCAGATTGTGGTTGTACACCACCCTTAGCACATATTACTGTTACAGAACCATCTAATACTCTTAGAGATCTTTCAACTTCAACTGTAAAATCAACGTGTCCTGGTGTGTCAATAATATTTATTTTATGACCTTTCCATTGACAAGTTGTTGCAGCTGATGTAATTGTTATTCCTCTTTCTTGTTCTTGTTCCATCCAATCCATAGTTGCTGCACCTTCATGTACTTCACCTATTTTATGAACTTTACCAGTATAAAATAATATCCTCTCAGTAGTAGTAGTTTTTCCAGCATCAATATGAGCCATAATTCCTATATTTCTAGTTTTTTCTAATGGAAACTGTCTAGCCACAGTCGTCCTCCCCTCTATTATATAATTATATAATTATAAATTTTACCATCTATAATGAGCAAATGCTTTATTAGCATCTGCCATCTTATGCATATCTTCCTTCTTCTTGAATGCTCCACCTGTTTGATTAATTGCATCAATTATTTCTGCTGCTAATTTATCTTTCATTGTCTTTTCGCCTCTTTTTTTAGCATATAATACTAACCAACGAAGCCCTAAAGTTTGTCTTCTTTCAGGTCTGATTTCAATTGGAACTTGATATGTTGCTCCACCTACTCTTCTTGCTTTAACTTCTAATACTGGCATTACATTATTTAATGCTGTTTCAAAAGCATCGATAGGATCTCTTCCAGTTTTTTCCTTTATTATTTCAAATGCATCATAACAAATTGATTGTGCTACACCTTTTTTACCGTCTAGCATTATATTGTTAATTAGTTTTGTTACAGTTTTATTATTGTATAAAGGATCTGGTAATACATCTCTTTTTGCAATATATCCTTTTCTTGGCACTTTTCTTCCCTCCTTAATATAAATTATTTCATAGGTACTCAAAGACTTTCTATTCTTTGTCGTGCTATATATTTATTAAGCTAAATATTCAGCACTTTTAAAAAAATACAAATTATTTTGGTCTTTTTGCTCCATATCTTGATCTACCTTGCTTTCTATTAGCAACGCCTGCAGTATCTAATGTACCTCTAATTATATGATATCTGCATCCTGGTAAATCTCTTACTCTACCACCTCTTATTAAAACAACACTGTGTTCTTGTAAGTTATGACCTATTCCTGGTATGTATGCTGTAACCTCCATTAAATTTGTTAATCTAACTCTGGCTACTTTTCTTAATGCTGAATTTGGTTTCTTAGGTGTTACTGTTTTTACGACTGTACACACGCCTCTTTTTTGTGGACCTTTAGCATCAGTTGCAACTCTTTTTCTACTATCATACCCTTTTAATAATGCTGGAGCTTTAGCTTTTCTTGAATCACTCTTTCTTCCTTTTCTTACCAATTGATTTACTGTTAACATTTACTCACCTCCTCTACTTTTAATATACTTGCTGCTGCTACATTTACATTTACATTAAATTTGTTTCCTAATTCTTTCATAGTATCTACATATTTAATTTTTACATTTTTATCACTACATAGTTCAATTAAATTACCAGTAATATTAAAATCGGCATCTTTTGCAATATATGTATATTCTACATTATTTTTATTAATTTCTCTTTTTGATTGATTTACTCCTATTACTTTTTTAAACAATTTTCATCCTCCCTATATATAAATAATATATATTTAAATAAACAGCAATAATATATTAACATTATTTATATATTTTGTCAAGATTAAACGGCAAAAATAGAGTGTTTTTATTAGGGAAACATAGCTTTGAAAAAATAAAGTATTATTATAAAAAATAATATTTTCAGAAAATCTTTAACAAATTTATATATAATTATTGACTTATTTTATAAATATTGTATAATAATATCATATGCGCCATTAGCTCAGTTGGTAGAGCAACTGACTCTTAATCAGTGGGTCCGGGGTTCGAGTCCCCGATGACGCACCAAAAAACACTCAAAACATTAGTTTTAAGTGTTTTTATTATTTAATTTTTTCAACCAATTATATAATAAATGTAAAAATAAAACTATAGCTATTTCTACAGTTTTATTTTTTTGGAGCGGGAGACGAGGTTCAAACTCGCGACCTTCGCCTTGGCAAGGCGACGCTCTATCAGCTGAGCTACTCCCGCATATGGTGCTCAGAAGTGGAATCGAACCACCGACACAGGGATTTTCAGTCCCTTGCTCTACCAACTGAGCTATCTGAGCTTATAAAAAATATGGCGACCTGGATGGGACTCGAACCCACGACCTCTAGCGTGACAGGCTAGCGTTCTAACCAACTGAACTACCAGGCCATATAAAATTAAAAAATGGTGGGCACAATAGGGCTCGAACCTATGACCCCCTGCTTGTAAGGCAGATGCTCTCCCAGCTGAGCTATGCGCCCACTTTTTAATGTTACAAACTTTGTAACGTTGTTAGTATACTAAATTTTAATATTATTGTCAATACATTTTTTAAAAATTTTTAAACTAAAAAAAGAATACTTAAAAATATAAATTTAAAATATAATAAAATAAAATTAATTACTTTTTTATATATGCAAGAACTAAATTTTAAGCTATATATTTTTTACAATAATTAATGATACATATAATTTATTTTGAACATTAATAAAATAATAATTCTTGCAATTCTTTATTTTACTTTATTCTTAATACTACATTCCAAAAATATTATTAACTTTTTTAAAATTTAATGTTTTGTTTGTATTTTATATATATATTTGGTATAATACTTGCATTGGAGGTAATTATGAAAATATTAATATTATACGCTTCATTTGGCGGGGGACACGCAAAAGCAGCAGAAGCTTTAAAAGAATACTATACAAACTTTCATCCAGATTATAAAATTGAATATATAGATGCATTAAAATATAGCAGTCCTGAATTAAATAAATTACTTTTACATTCATATATACAATTATCAAAAAATGCACCAAAAGCTTGGGGAAGATTATATCATTTAGCAGATAATCATAAATCCATAACAGATATCTCTTCAATAGCATCAAAAGTTGCTTCAAAGAAATTTAAAGATTTTACTATTAATTTTAATCCAGATATCATATTATGCACACATCCATTTTCAATGGATATGTTAGCATCATTAAAAAGAAAAAATATAATAAATGCAAAAATAGGTTTAGTATTGACAGACTATGCTAGTCATTCTATTTGGGAAACACAATCTCAATATGTTGATGCATTTTTTGTAGCACATCCTGGAATGGTAGAACAATTAACTGCATGTGATATTTCGGAAAATAAAATATTTGTTACTGGCATTCCAACTTTACAGACATTTCATGAAGAACATAATAGAGAAATAGTGCTAAAAGATTTAGATTTAGATTCAGATAAATTTACACTATTATTTTTCCCTGGTGGAGAATATGGATTATCCAAAAATATGGCAATTTTTAAAGATATATTACGCATACCTAACATCCAAATTATTGCTGGGTGTGGTAAAAATGCAAAAATGAAATTAAAATTAGAAAAACTAGCTAAAGTTTCTACCAAAAAAATTAGAATTCTTGGATACACTGATAAAATGCCAGATTTATTATCTGCATGTAATATAGTTGTATCTAAACCCGGCGGTTTAACGACATCTGAATGCATTGTAACCCATACACCAATAGTTATTAATTCACCATTACCTGGCCAAGAAGATCATAATAGCAATTACGTTTTAAATAATGGATTAGGTTTTAGATTATTTGAAGGTACAAATAAATATTTAACATTAAAAACAATAATAACTAACAAAAAAAGACAAGAACAAGTTATTGAAATGCAAAAAGAATTAGCAAAACCATTTGCTGCACAAAATATATGTGAAAAAATGATTGAATTAACTAATAAAAAATAAAAAAAGAAGTATATTTAT
>JAQVRJ010000053.1 GCA_028701115.1 Clostridia bacterium | reverse complement strand
CATATAGAATGTGTATGTTTGTTATGTTGTAAATAGGTTTTTAAAATAAAAAACAAATATAAATAATAAAAATTAAGCATCGTAAATTTTAATGTTGTGTACGGTGTCTAGGTTCCCAAATATATAAGGATAGATTTTTATAAAAAACAAAGTGCATTTTATGTACTTTGTTTTTAAGTCCAAAATATAATTATAGGGGAATAAAAAATATTATTTATTTATTAAAGCGGAAACTAGCTATACCTCAAGAAAACTTGACATATAGCAGAGTACATGGTATTGTAGAAATAAAAAAGTTAAGGAGTTTTTAAAATGATAATCTTAGATGTAAATAAACTAGGAATAAACTTTGGATATGGACAGTTATTTGAAAATGTTTCTTTTTCAATTAATGAGGGAGAATCTATTTCTATTGTTGGACCAAATGGATGTGGAAAATCCACAATGCTAAAAATAATAATTGGACTAGAAAAAGCAGATAAGGGTCAAGTTAGCATAAGAAAAGATGCAAAGGTTTCCTACTTGGATCAAACCGGTTCAAGTATTGTTGATGATAGACCTGTTAACGATATTTTAAAAGATGCTTTTGGTGACTTAAAAGAAAGAGAGACACAATTGGGAAATTTACAAGAAAAATTGGAGTCAGGAATAGAGGGAGATGAGTATAATACAATTCTTAATAAATATTGTATTTTAATGGAGAAGTTTTCAATGGCTGGTGGATATGATATGGATGTTAATATTAACACTGTTGTTGAAGGATTAAATATTGATAAGAATTTGTTAACACAAAGTTATAATGATTTAAGTGGAGGCGAAAAAACTCTTGTTCAATTAGCTAAAGTATTAATTATTAAACCAGATTTAATATTATTAGATGAGCCTACTAATCATTTAGATATTGATAGAATTGAATGGTTAGAAAGTTATATTAAATCTTTTAAAGGAGCATCTGTAATAGTATCACATGATAGATATTTTTTAGATAAAATGTCAAATAAGATTTTGGATTTAGATAATGGTGTTGGAACAGTTTATTATTCAAATTATTCTGGATACCTAGAAGAGAAACAAAAAAATTTTGAAAAACAGATGGCTGATTATAAAGATCAACAAGCTATGATTAAAAGATTTGAAGAACAAAAAAAGTATTTTGCTGAAAGAGGAATGGCAACAAACAGCTCAACTCTTTGTGATAGAGCACATGCATTACAAACACAAATTGATAGATTAAAGAAAATGGCTGTTGCTAGACCAAAAGAAAAGAAGAAAATAAATGTTGCTTTTTCTGAAGATAGAAAGTCAAGTAAGAAAGTTATTAGTGTTGAAGGATTAAGCATAACTACACCGGAAGGAAGAAAAATACTTGATGAAATAGATTTGGATATTTTTGCTGGAGAAAGAGTTGCACTTTTAGGAGTTAATGGTAGCGGAAAATCCACATTTGTTAAATCGGTAATAGGAAAACAGAACTTACCTGTAGAAGGTGATGTTTTTGTTGGTCCTAGTGTAAAAATTGGGTATTTGCCCCAAATCATTACTTTCCCAAAACAAGAACAACAATTATTAGAATATTTTTCTGGTGCTGCAGGCTTAAATGAACAAATTGCGAGACAAGTGCTAGCAAGATTTCAGTTTTATCAAGATGATGTAACAAAAAGAGCAGGAAGTCTTTCAGGTGGAGAGAGAATGCGTATTAAACTAGCAGAACTTTTACAGAAAAAAATTAATACATTAATTTTTGATGAGCCAACAAACCATATTGATATACCAACAAAGGAAGTTCTTGAAGAAGCTATTGAGGATTTTGATGGAACATTGATTTTTGTTAGTCATGACAGATATTTTATTAATAAATTTGCAGATAAAGTCATAGAATTTAAGGATGGGCATATTAGAACATTTTTAGGGAATTATGATAACTATAAACAAAAAAATTGCTAAAATTAATGCTAGGTGTTACAATAGATAAAGGATTAAATAAATCAATAAAACACTAATTTAATAAAAAATTAAAAGGAATACAAAAGTGTAGAAAAAGTAGAAAAGTAAATAAATAAGATAAGGTTATATTATTAAAATATAAAGTAACTAATAAAATAGAGGTTAAAATATGAAAAAAGAAAAATCATGTGGCTGTATAATAATAAAAGAAAATCAAGTACTTTTAATATTTGAAAAAAGAAGGCAATATTGGGGATTTCCTAAAGGTCATGTAGAGCAAAATGAAACTGAAATTGAGACAGCAATAAGAGAAGTGAAAGAAGAAGTTGGTTTGAATGTTATAATAGATCCTGAAAAAAGATATGAAATGAATTATATAATAAAAGATAAAATTGAAAAGTATACAATATATTTTTTAGCTATGACAGATAGTAAAAATATTGTATTACAAGGAAATGAAATAGAAGATGCTAAATGGTGTAATTTTGAAGATGCTTTAATGCTATTAACTTTTGATGGTACTAAAGATATATTAAGACAAGTAATAAAAGATATATAAAGAGGTGATATTTATGGCCAATATATTTGATTATTTGAATTGGAGAGGTGATTTATCTTTAGATAAATCCGAATTTAATGAGATTGATAATTTATTACTATCTCGTTTTTCATATTGCCCTTTTGATAGTATTATGAAGCCAGATGAAATTGTAACTATAAAAGAATTATCTGTAAGATTTGAAAAAGCAGATAAAAAAGAGATGGATATTCTTCAAAAAGAAGATATACAATTATTTTTATCAATGGGTAATTCAAAAAGGTTTGGAGAAATGAAAGCAACTCAGTATATAAATAAAATAGATATAAAGGAAGAAAAGCAATTTTCCGCTATTACAATATTAATGCCAGATAATACTATATATATTTCATTTAGAGGAACAGACAATACTATTGTTGGATGGAAAGAAGATTGTAATATGAGCTTTAAAAATCATCTTCCAGCTCAAAAAGATGCAGTAGAATATTTGAAAAAGATATCTGAAATGTATACAAATGATTTAAGAATTGGTGGACATTCAAAAGGTGGTAATTTAGCAGTATATTCAGCTATGTTTGCAAGTGAAAAAATTCAAAAAAGAATATTAAAAATATATAATAATGATGGTCCTGGATTTAATGATGAAATAATAGTAACAAATGAGTATAAAAAGATAATAGAAAAAGTATATACGTTTATTCCGCAATCATCAATTATTGGAAGGTTATTAAATCATCAAGAAAAATACATTGTATTAAAAAGTAAGCAGACTGGTATTATGCAACATGATTTATATAATTGGCAATTATGTGGTACGAAGTTTATATATTTAGATGAAGGAACAAATGGAAGTAAATTTGTGAATAAAACAATAAAAGATTGGCTTTTGAAAGTAAGTCCTGAACAAAGAGAACAGTTTATAGATATATTATTTGAAATATTAAATACTACACAAGCAACTACAATAAAAGAATTAAAAGCAAATGCTTTTGTAAATGCAACATTAATTTTTAAAAAATACAATAATGTAGATGAGGAAAGTAAAAAAATAATTACATTAGCAATTACAGCATTTTTGACTATTGCTAAGGATAATATATTAGAACAATTGCCACATATAAAATTAAATAAATAAAAGTAAGAATAATATTGTTTATATTTAAAAAAAGATATTATAATTTATTGTTAAAATAATGAAAATATAATGTTTAAATAAGTAATGGTGTATGATAGATATTTTAGAAAAGATAGTGGGTAATATATATGATAAATAATAAAGGTGTAGATATTTCATGTTTGCAATGTGGAGGATGTAATATATCACAAGGCGATTATGATAGTATTTTAAAAGAAAAAGTTAATAATGCAATAGTACTTTTAAAAGAAGTATATAAAAAAGATGTTGAAGTTATATCTATGGATAATGCATATAATTATCGTAATAAAGGTAAATATGTATTTGGTAATGATTATAAAACCAATAGTATAAAGATGGGTTTCTTTGAAGAAGGAACACACAAAATAGTTAATACGACTAATTGCAAAATACAAAATGAAATAATAAATGAGGTCGCTGATTATTTTTTTGAATTAGTTAAAAAATATAAAATATCTATTTATGATGAAGATAAGAAAAAAGGTATATTAAGACATCTTGTTGTAAGAGTAGGAGTAAATAGCAATGAGATAATGGTTATACTTGTTACAGCAGATTATAAATTATCTAGAGGTAAAGATATAGTAAATGATTTAATTGCAAAATTTCCAAATATTAAAAGTATAGTTCAAAATATAAATGAAAAAGAAAACAGTGCTGTTTTAGGCGAAAAAAATTATGATTTATATGGAAATGGTTTTATAGTTGAAAAATTAGGACAATATAAATTTAAAATATCTCCATTATCATTTTTTCAAGTAAATACAAAACAAACTGTAAAACTATATAATAAAGCAATTGAATATGCAAATTTAAATGAAAATGATATAGTTTGTGATTTATATTGTGGTACAGGAACTATTTCTATTTTTTTAGCCAAACATGTAAAATATGTATATGGTATAGAAGTTATACCAGATGCCATTAAAGATGCTAAAATAAATTCACAATTTAATAAGATTAAAAATATTAACTTTCAGGTTGGAAAGGTTGAATTTTTACTTCCTAAATTGTATACTAAAGGAATAAAACCAAATGTAATTGTTGTTGATCCACCAAGAAGCGGATTAGATAATAAAACTATACAAGCACTATTAAATATTAAATCAGATAAAATTATATATATAAGTTGTAATCCAGTAACTTTTGTAGATAATATAAAAGCTTTAAATGAAAAATATGTTTTAGATAAAGTTTCATTAGTAGATATGTTTCCTTTTACATCACATATTGAATGTGTGTCTATATTAAAATTGAAGGAGTGAGTATGGAAATTACTTTAATTGAATTTATTAGTCACGTTGTTCAAAATCCAACATATTTGGTTATAGTATTGTTAATATTTGCAGTTAT
>JAQVRJ010000052.1 GCA_028701115.1 Clostridia bacterium | reverse complement strand
TTTCTAATGTAGTTGGTGATATTAGATATACAAATGCGAATGGTGATCAAATTATGTATAGAATGGCTTTACTTGAACATAATAATATTGATGGTGATTATAATGAATATAAACAAATCAATAGTGTCATAATTGGCAATACTCTAACAGCAAAACTAGAAGGAAATGATGATTTAATATATAAAGCTACTTGGAAAGATGAAAATTATACTTATGCCTTACTAATAAACAATGGACTGGACAAAACTTCTGTCATAGATATTATAAAAAGCACTATTAAAACACCAACAACTGATATAAAATAATAGATAAATAAAAACAAAACAAGAATTATATATTCTTGTTTTGTTTTATTCTTTTCGTTTTTTATTTAACTAACTGCATCAATACTGGAGTTATATATGTTTCAATAACACCAGCTATTATTATTAATGGTATAACTATCATAATAAATATTTTAAATATATTTATTACAATATTTTTCAATTTACCTTTTTCTCCTTTATCTTTAATTATAGACCAACATAAAAATATACCTAATGATACACTTAATATAAATGCTGTTATTTCAAAAATCCCATGTGGTAATATTCCTAACAAAAACATTTGTATTACAGATAAACCTTTTACACTTGAATAACCTAAAACAATTCCAATAGAAATACCATTAAATATTAAAGAGAATACTGGTAAGAATAAAAAAGGTATTATTCCTAATAATAAAGCTATTAGTGATGCTCTCGTATTATTTATCCAAAAAAACAATAGTAAATCTAATCCTTTTTTACCTAAATTATCCCCTAAAGAATCAATTAATTCTTTTATAAATGATGCTATAATTTCACTATTATTTATACATATTATATATGTTACTATTTGTGTAATTATTAAAATTATAAACATTATTAAACTGATTTTTAATATATTTTCTTTAATAAATTGCCATATTTTTTTATATTGTTCTAATAAATTTCCCATAACTCACCTCAAATACATAAGAATGAAATGTATTATTACATTTCATTCTTTTCATTTTTTAGATATGCATCTTCTTAATATTTCTAAAACGCATATTATTATTCCGCCTAATGTAAAATACAGTATATCAAAAGTTTCCCAAGATAATGGGGATTGTGCCTCTTCTAAAGATGTTGGTCCTAATATAATTGCATATATTGAACCCATCATTAAGCCAACAATTGTATATATTGTTTTACTTCTATGTTTTTCTAAACACCATCTAACAAATCTAATTATTAGCACTGCTCCTGTTAATACTCCTAACCCAAATATAAAAATAATTGGTAAATATGAAAAATCAAAATGTAATAAATTTTTTAATGCTGAAATAATTGGTATATATAACCCAAATATCAACAATAAAGTTGAACCAGATATACCAGGCAATAACATTGCAGAAATTGCAAGCATAGCTACTATAAATGTGTAAATACATATTCCTATATTTAAATATTCCATACTTACATTTATATTTGCAACAGGATTAATACAAGATATTACTATTCCAAAAACTAATCCTATAATTGTAAATATAATATTTTTATAATTTTCTTTTATACTATTAATCTCGCAAATAATTACAATTGGGATTGAAAATAACATTAACCCTATAAATACTGAACTAATTTTATATATTTCTGTTTCAAATATATTTGCTATAAATAGAATGGCTATAACAAATCCTATTATCCAGCCAACTCCTAAATTAATTAAAAATTTAAGTCCTTTTATTTTTTCTTCTTTATTGCCTCTAAGCAAATTATCTATTGATTGAATAAGTTTGTCATAAAACCCTAATATAAATGCTATAGTTCCTCCAGATACACCTGGAACAGCATCAGCAATAGACATTAAAAATCCTTTAATCGCATTTATTATCATTTTTCTACCTTTCATAAAAATATATTTTAATTAAAATATATGATAATTTAATTATTCAATTTTTTTAAATAATTTATGTACATTTTTTGTATAAATTATACCTTCAATAATATCCAATACTGAATACACTATCATTACAGTACCAATTGCAGTTGTTATCATTCCTTCATAAAACATAATTAACAAACCAATTAACAACATTATTACTGCCATTAGCATAACATATTTCCATACATTTGCATTTGCTTTCTTTAATTCCAATGCTAAATTCAATCTTACAATTCCAGAATATATAATCCAAATTGAAATAATAATCCTAAAAAATCCAACTATTATTTGTGCAAATGCAATAATACATATACCAAATATTACAGCTACTATTCCACCAGCAAGATTATAACTAAATAATTCTCTTGATGCTTTATCTGTAAAATATGTAACAAGTTTTATTGTTCCTATTCCAACAAATATACCACCTATAACATAAGATATAACAGCTACTACTGAATCTGAATAACAAATTAATAATATACCTAATATTAAAAAAATTAATGATACAAATATTGTTATATAACCAGTTTTTTTAAATAAACTACCCATCATATCCCTACTTTCTTTTTTCTAATTCTGTTAATACTAACTTGTATGCTTTTTCTTCATTCTCATACTTTATTTCTTTATATTTTATATTCTCTTTTTCACACAATTTTATTACAAACAATTTTAATAATTCTGGATTGCGTGCAAGTATAGGCCCAGATACATATGTACCAAAAAAATTTTTATAATATACGCCTTCATATTTATTATCTTTATTACAACCTATCCCAAATTCTACTTTGAATAAATTATGATAATTATTTTCAATTTCACCCATCTTATTAACAAAACCAACTATTTTATTTGTTAGTATATCACTTGTATAAATAATATCCGAAGTCTTTCTATCTTTCAACCTTTTTACAGTATATTCAAAAATATTCAACATTTCTTTATCATCAATACTTTTACCAAACATTTCAAAACTATTTCCAGTGCACAATATTAAACCATTTTTTTCTATATACTCTTTAATATCTTCTCTGTAATTTGCTAAATGTTTAGAAACATGTTCTAAATTTTTTTCTGTTCCACAACCAATATATATAAAATCATACTGTGAAAAATTTAACTCATCTCCCAAAGTCTTATTATCTACCTTTACAGCAAATCCTTGATCTTGAAAATGTCTTTCTAATACTTTCACATTGCCATATTCTCCATATAAATTCATTAAATCATAATATAAATGCAATATTTTTACTTTCATAAATTACCTCCTGTCCAAAAATTTCATTCTATCTGAAAAACAAGTTACTACATATATATTACCAATTGAATTTTCTTTAGTTTCTTTCATCATTTCATCTAGATCTTGTATTGCAAGAATTTTTTCTTTAGGAATATCCGTGTAATCAAATCTTTGTACTAAATCATAAACATATTTACCTGCAAGTATAATTTTTTTAACATTTTTTTCTTTTAATAATTCAAAATCTATATCCCATATCCAAGAAGTCTCGCTTGTGAAATATTTCCTACTTACAGCATCAATAATAATTACTACTGTGCAATCTTTATTTTCTCTAACCACATATTCTAATGATTGATTATATGATATAGAATTCTCATGTTTTGATGTTAAAAGCATTGCATTATGACCATTTAATTTAAAGGTCTGTACTCTATCATTTTGCATAACATAATTATTTAATACATTAACTATTTGTTTCTTTTCTATTCCTACTAAATTACAAACCGAATATGCTGCTAACATATTATATGCACTATATGGACTGCTCATATTCATTTTTATATTGTAATCATTATCAAAAATAACTTGCCCTTCACTTAATCTTAAATCAGTTATAGCATATGTAACATTTTCTCTTTTATGACCGCATTGTGGGCATAAATAACTACCGATATGCGCATAATTATAATAATCATATTGAAGTAATGTTTTACAATTAGGACAATATTTACTATCGTTATACACAGACTTATTCACAGTATGTGATAATGAATTTCTATTCATTCCATAATATATTACATTATCCCTTTTATATCCAAATAATGAAGATAAAGGATCATCAGCATTTAATACTAAAGAAATATCATCCGTTATAGCATCTTTAATTATATTATATATGTGCTCTGGATGCCCATTCCTTGTCATTTGATCCCTATATAAATTAGTTATCACTAAATATGTAGGCTTAAATAGTTTAAATGTATTACGAGTATATCTTTCATCACTTTCTATAACCAACACATCTTTTTGAACAATACCTTTAAAATTACAGGCATTTAATATCATTGTTGTAACGCCTTCAGTTTGATTTGACCCTTCTTTATTGCATCCTACTCTTAAACCATTTCTTTCAAGTATATTGCATATCATTTCAGTAGTTGAAGTTTTACCATTACTACCAGTAACAACTATTATTTTATCTGGTAATACTATTTTTTTAAATATATCTTTATCTAATTTCAAAGATATTCGTCCAGGCAAGCTGGAACCTTTCCCAACTAATTTACCTATTTTACTTATTATTTTATTTATTAGAATTATTATTGCCTTTTTCATTTAATCACCAATATAAAAATATCACATTTCTGTGATATTTTCAATGCTAACTCACTATTTTATTAACATTACGTATGTACATTAAACTTTCAAAAATACTTAATACTGAATATATAGCAATTATTATACCACTATATAATATTAAAGTATTAGGAAATATAATTATATATAGACCTGCAAGTATTATAAGTATTGCAATAAATAATATTGTCCTCCACATCTTATCTCTTTCAATCTGAAAAGCCATGTTTATTTTCATAATACCTGAAAAAATTATACTTAACCCTATAATAATACCAAATACATTTTCAATATTCTTCATGCATATAATTATAAATGCTGCAACCAAAACTAATATTACTCCATAAGCAAAATTAAAATCATTTGCAGAGTGCTTATTTCTGTAATACTTTATACATTTATATATTCCGCATAGTACAAGAGTTGCACTCAATACATATAATAAAAAGTTTATTGCATCATTTTTAAATATTATCAATATTACACCTATAACAAATGCAATTATATCTACAAGTATAGCAAAATACCCTTTTCTTAATAAAACATTTTTCATTTATTTCACCTT
>JAQVRJ010000012.1:18529-21602 GCA_028701115.1 Clostridia bacterium | reverse complement strand
TATCTAGAAAACAATTTGTTAAACAACAAAATTGTTTAGGTGCTGTTAATAGTTTTGTTGAAGAACATTTATCTAGTCAAAAAGTTGTAAAGGCATTTAATAGAGAAGAAAAAGTAAAAGATAATTTTAATGAGGTAAATGAGAAGTTGAAAAAAGAAGGATTTAAGGCACAGGCCTATGCAGCTATTGTGATGCCATTAATGAATTCTATATCTAATATAAATATGGCAATTACTTGTGTTTTTGCAGGTGTTATGACTATTAATGGAAGTATTTCTATTGGTAATATAGTAACTTTTATTAAAATTGATCAAGGATTTATAGATCCGTTTATAGAAGTTGCACAACAATTTAATTTAATACAAGCTGGATTAGCTGGAGCAGAAAGAATGTTCCAAATAATTGATGAAGATGTAGAAAATTTTGAAGTTGGAGAAAAGATACGAGATGTATATGGTCATATTGAATTTAAAAATGTTAAATTTAGTTATAATAAAGATATACCAGTAATTAAAGGAATATCTTTTGAAGTACAACCTGGAGAAGTTATTGCAGTAGTAGGACCAACTGGTAATGGAAAAACAACAATAATAAATTTATTAACTCGTTTTTATGATATTGATTCAGGAGAAATCCTTCTTGATGGTAAAAATATTAAAGATATAAATAAACAATCATTAAGAAATATTTTAGGGGTTGTATTACAGGATACAGTTTTATTTTCGGATACAGTAAATAATAATATTAGATTTGGTAAACTTGATGCAACCGATGAAGAAATAGAAAAAGTTGCAAAGTTTGTTAGTATAGATAAATTTATTGAAAGGTTACCAGAAAGATATAATACATTATTATCTGAAGATGCTACAAATATTTCCGTTGGTCAAAGACAATTAATTAATATTGCTAGAGTTGTATTAAATGATCCTAAAATATTAGTTTTAGATGAAGCAACAAGTAATGTTGATACAAGAACAGAAATAAAAATTCAAGAAGCTATGACAAATTTATTAAAAGGTAGAACAAGTATTGTTATAGCACATAGATTATCTACAATTAGAAATGCAGATAAGATATTAGTTATAAACGATGGACAAATATTAGAAGCTGGAACGCATAATGAATTAATTGCTAAACGTGGTAGTTATTTTGAAATGTATAATGGAATGTTTAATGAACCAATAGAGGAGTAAATATGAAGTGTATATCTTGGAATGTTAATGGATTAAGGGCAGTAGTTCAAAAAGGATTTTGTGATTTTTTTAAAAAAACAAATGCAGATATTTTTTGTTTACAAGAAACTAAAATGCAAAATGGACAATTAAAACTAGACATGAAAGGATATAATGAATATTGGAATAGTGCAATTAAAAAAGGATATTCTGGTACAGCAGTATTTATTAAAGATACAATAAAAGTACTAGATGTATCATATGGTATTGGTATTGAAGAACATGATCAAGAAGGAAGAGTAATAACAGTTGAATTAGAGAATTACTATATTGTTAATACTTATGTACCTAATTCACAAAGAAAATTAGAAAGATTAGAATATAGAATGTTATGGGAAATAGATTTTAGAAAATATTTAAAAAAATTAGACAATAAGAAACCTGTTATAATGTGTGGTGATTTAAATACAGCACATGAAGAAATAGATTTAGCTAATCCAAAGGCAAATCACAAAAATGCAGGATTTACTGATGCTGAGAGAAATAAAATGACTGAGCTATTAAATAAAAATAATTTTATTGATGTATATAGATATTTGTATCCGGATAAAAAAGATGTATATACATGGTGGTCATATATGTTTCATGCTAGAGACAAAAATATTGGATGGAGAATAGATTATTTTATTATTTCTGAAAGATTAAAGAATAATATTAAAGATATAAAAATATATAATAATGTTTTAGGCAGTGATCATTGTCCAATTGGATTAGAAATAAAATAATAAAAATTTGCAATAAAGAAGAATATATGTTAATATATTATTAATTATATAAAATGGGAGGTATTATAATGGCTAAAGAAATTAATCAGGCTGAGTTTGACGCAAGTGTATTAAATGGAAAGGGATTAGTTATTGTTGATTTTTTTGCAACATGGTGTAAGCCATGTCAAATGTTGGGACCTGTTATGGAGGAAGTAGCAACAAAGTTTGAACAAGTTTCATTCTTTAAAATAGATATTGATGCTGTTACAGCCTTAGCAGAAAAGTATAATATTATGAGTGTGCCAACAATAATGTTCTTTAAAGATGGAATATTAGTTGATCAAGTAATAGGATATAGGTCTGTTGAAGAAATGGAAGAGTTAGTTAAAAGATTTGTATAAATTATGATAATATTTAAACAGATGCTAACGCATCTGTTTTTTTAGAATTTTTTAAAGTAAGAAAATATATAAATATAAGATATAAGGAGAAAATATTTATGATAAGTGCAGTAAATTTATCTTTAAAATTTGGAAAAAGAGTATTATTTGAAGATGTAAATATTAAATTTAATAAAGGGAATTGTTATGGCTTAATAGGAGCTAATGGTGCTGGTAAAACAACATTTCTAAAAATATTATCTGGCGAAATTGAATCAACGCATGGAGAAGTAGTAATTGAAAAAAATGCTCGTCTATCTGTGCTACAACAAAACCATAATGCATATGATGAATATACTGTATTAGATACAGTAATAATGGGAAATAAAGAATTGTATCGTATTATGAAAGAAAAAGAAGCAATATATGCTAAAGCAGAATTTACAGATGCTGATGGAATTAGAGCTGGTGAACTAGAAGAAAAATTTGGTGCATTAAATGGATGGGAAGCAGAAGCAGAAGCTGCTTCATTGTTGGATACATTGGGAATAGATGTTAGTTTACATCAAAACTTAATGAGTACAATGCCAGATAATACAAAAGTAAAAGTTTTATTAGCACAAGCTTTATATCAAAATCCAGATATTTTATTATTAGATGAACCTACAAACGGTTTAGATGATAAAACAATTCGTTGGTTAGAAGAATTCCTAATAAATTTTGAAAATACAGTAATAGTTATATCTCATGATAG
>JAQVRJ010000012.1:0-18429 GCA_028701115.1 Clostridia bacterium | reverse complement strand
AATTCAAACTTTTTAATATTTGATGAACCAACAGATCATTTAGATTTGGAAAGTATCACATCTCTTAATAATGGGTTAATGAGTTTCCAGGGAGTAGTTTTGCTTGGAACAAGAGATTTCCAATTGATGCAAACAGTTACAAATAGAATTATTGAGATAACTGATGATGGTATAATAGATAAGATGATGAGTTTTGATGAATATTTAGAATGGAAAGAAAAACAAAATATATAATATTATGACTGAGATAGGATCTCAGTTTTTTATTTTCAATTTACTAGATTTAAAATAAATTTAGTGTAAACATATAAAAAAATGTAAAATATATAACATTTTTAAATAAAGTATGGTAATATATAAAAAGTAAATATAAAATGAAAGGAATAAATATGAATAATGATGCAAAAAAAATAATAATAGTTTTATTTTTAGTTTGTATAGCATTTCCGGTTTTAATAATTTTAGGTTTTGTTACAATAAATGTTGCTAGTAATATAGAAAAAAATAATTATGATGAATTTGAAAAAAATATAAGTATAGTAATACAAAAAGTAAAAAACATTAAACAAAATAATGAACAATATTTAGGTACTCCATTGGGAATTGGAAATAATTTAATAAAATATCAAAAAGAAATAAAAGAAATTATTGATTTATATGGAATAGATATAACTGATAATGGTTATTATATTTTATCTAATAGTGATAAAATTATAATTGGTATATCTAATTTAAATGATTTATATGTCGTGAATTATGATAATGGTTTAGTATTTGATTTAAATTTAATATCATATAAGGGTTTAAAGTATTATACTTCCTATGATTTATATAGAAGCTTTAATAATTTGTATGCATATGATTTACCAATAATACCAATAGGGTTTAAGTATATTGAAGGTAATTGGAATGGTGGATATGTAATATCTGATAATTATGATAATGAATTTGTATGGATTCCTGTTGGAATATTAAATAAAGAAAACCCATCGAATGCTTTTAAAGCATATTATGCTTCAAAAAATATAAAAAATGTAAATTCTGAAGAGTATTCAAAAATTATTACAAGTATAAATAAATATGGTGGTTATTATATTGCAAGATATGAAATGTCTTTACAAGGTGCTACATCTGAAAGTAGTTTAGGTACTAAAAATATATTACAAAGTAAAAAGGGAGTAATGCCTATAACTCAATTGTCTTTTTCAACGAGTAATGAAGAAGGAGTAAGAGTAAGAGGATATAATGAAGAAGGAAAAAGCGTCATATCTACTGAAGCAAAAGGAGCTTTAGAGCTTGCAAATAAAATGGCATATGATTATAACTGGGTGGAATATGGAACATATTCTACAATAATGTATGCTGAACATTATGATACTGCAGTATATATAGCAGATCAATTAGGTTTGTTTAATAGCAAAAATGTTAATCATTTAAATTCAATTACAGAAGACAGTACAAATACTGGAAATTACATGGACTCTAGTTTTAAATATTTAAAAAATGAAATATTAGTTGAGAAAAATAGCGATAAAGGTATTTTATTACCAACAGGTTCAATATTATATTTATCTAATATGAATGTTATAAGTAATATGAATAATTTGTTTAATATTTATGATTTATCTGGAAATGTTGCAGAATGGGTTATACAAGGCATAGATAATGAATATCGCTATGTAAGAGGCGGAAGTTATGTTTCATCAGGTAAAAATACTAATATATCAGAATATGTAAAAGAAGATGAAAATTTCTCAAGTGCAAGTATAGGTATGAGAGTAGTATTATATATGAATTAATAATATTTTAAGACGTTGTTCTTTCTATAAGTTGATAATATGAATATTAATTCAGACATTGATTATTTAGATGAAAAATTAATAAGTTAAATACTTTAAAACATATACTAAATTTTTTAGTATATGTTTTGTTTTTCTTGACAATAATTATTTTTAATGCTAATATATATATTGTTCAAGCGGATGTGGCGGAATTGGCAGACGCGCTAGACTTAGGATCTAGTGTTTTTAACGTGGGGGTTCAAGTCCCTTCATCCGCACCAAACTTATATAAAAAAATATATAAGTTTATTTTTTTATATACTTTTTTAATTGACAAAAAGTATATATATGATATAATAAGTTTGATAAAATATCATAAGGAGGTATATTATGGAAAAAGCATTAATAATAGTTATAGCAACGATAGTTATATTAGTGATTATATTTATTATGTATTATAATAAATTTATTAAAGGTAGATTAAATATTGAAAAATCTATATCTAATATTGATGTTGTACGTAAAAAAAGATATGATTTAATACCTAATTTAATAGAATGTGTAAAAAAATATATGTCATATGAACAAGAAACATTAACTAAAATTGTTGATATGAGAAATCTAGCATCTAAAATGGAAAGTAGACAAGAAAAAGAAGCTATTGATTATAATATAGCTGAGCAATTCAAGAATGTATTTGCTTTAGCTGAGCAATATCCTGATTTAAAAGCAGATACTCAATTTACTAAATTACAAATTGAATTAACTAATATTGAGTCAGAATTAGTAAAAGGGAAAAATGGATATAATGAATCTGTAAGACGTTATAATGAATTAATTAAATTATTTCCAAATAGTTTATTTGCAGCGATATTAGGCTTTGTTCCAGTTATGTTTATTGAAATAGATGAAAAAGAAAAAGAAAATATTAAGGTTAAGTTTGAGTAGTAACCAATGAGGAGAACATAATGGAAGCAATATATATCATTATAGGTATTATTGTAGTTTTATTATTATGGGTTATAATTACATATAATAATTTTATAATAATGATTAAGGGTATGGAACAATCAAAAAGTGCAATAGACGTATATTTAAAGCAAAGATTTGATTTAATACCTAATTTAATAGAATGTGTAAAAACATATATGAATTATGAAAAATCTACATTTGAAAAAATAACAGCATTAAGAAATGAATATAATAATAAAAACGATTTTGATACTGCTAATAAGGTGAATTCTGAATATAATAAGCTAATACTATTAGCAGAACAGTATCCAGATTTGAAGACAGATTCACAGTTTGCATTATTACAAAAAAATTTAGTTAAAATAGAAAGTCAATTACAGGCTGCAAGAAGAATATATAATGGCGATATTACTATGTATAATGCAAAAGTTAAAACAATACCATCAAATATTATTGCAAATATATTTAATTTTAAAGAAAAAGATTTATTTGAAATAGATGCAGATGAATCAAAGAACATTAATATTAATATGTGAAAGGAAAATAAATGTATCAAAATTTCGAAGGAATTTATCAAAATTTAATTGATCAAATTGGTAATTTAGCACAAGAAAAAGAAGAATATCGCATTAAAATGAAAAGAGTATATGTAACAGTTATAGCTATTGTTAGTATATTTTTATTAATTGGTGTATTATATTTTCATGGCATAATAGTCGATTATTCTCAATTAAAACTTGTATTACTTGTTACAGTTATTTTATCGGTTATTGCTTTAATAATAGTTGTTGTAAAAGCTGTTAATGTAAGCGCTAAATTTAATAGTATATTTAAAAAGCAAGTTTTACCTAAAATGATATTAAATATTGATGAAAATTTAACTTATAAACCTAAACAAGGGTTATCAGAGAAACAATATAAAGATTCAGATATTGCAATAGATTTTAATACGTTTAAAAGTGAAGATTATATAAGTGGCTTTTTTGCAGATAATGCTTTGTTAGAAATGTCTGAAATAAATGCACAATTTATAACTGTAAATCAAGATGGAGTGGTTAATGTTATAGATAGCTTTAATGGTATACTTGTTGTAGCAACATTGAAAAAAACTGTAAATAATAAGATTAAGATTGTTAAAAATTCGATTTGGAAACTTGATAGAAAAGCTAATATTCGTATTGCATCACTTGAATTTGAAAAGTATTTTGATGTATATGCAGATGATAAAGTACAAGCTATGCAAATATTTACTTCAGATATTATAGATAAAATATTATATTTTGCACAAGAATTAAAAATAAAAGTTCAAATATCTATAAAAGATAATAAATTTTATATGACATTTGAAACAGGTGAAATGTATGAAGGCGGAATAACAAAAAATACAAAAGATTTATTAAGTAGATATTATCTTGTTACAAGCTTTATAGTTGATATTGTTAAAAAAATAAACAAATCTATAGATGAAATAGTTCTATAAATAAGAAAAATAGAGAATAAATAATAAGAAAAATCTCTTTATATAATATAGATTATATAAAGAGATTTTTTTATATAAAAGTTTGATTTAATTAATTGATATAAAATTTTAAAAATAAAAAAATGTATTTTTTTTATTTTTTTAAAAGTTATCAATCTAGTCTTAGAGTAAGTCGTGAGCAAAATTTGCTGTTTTTTGCTTATTTTTGTTTACGTAATTAAAGAGGATTTTTTTCTTTTTTGTCGAAATAATATATATCAATGTAGAAAAAGAATGTAGGTGATAAAGGGTGGCAAGTTATTCAGAAAATACAATACAAGAAGTAATTGGATCAAATGATATTGTAGAAGTTGTATCCAGTTATGTGCAATTAAAAAGAGCGGGCAGAAATTATACAGGTTTATGCCCATTCCATAAAGAAAAAACACCATCTTTTGTTGTATCTCCAGATAAACAAATTTTTCATTGCTTTGGTTGTGGTGAAGGTGGTAATGTTATTAGTTTCATTATGAGAATTGAAGGATTAGAATTTGTCGATGCTTTAGAATTTTTAGCATCAAGAGCTGGAATGGTAATACAATCAATAAATAATACAAATTATGTTGATAAAAATAAGGATATCAAAAATAGAATATATGAAATTAATAAAGAAGCAGCTAATCATTTTTATACTAATATATATTCGCCGCAAGGGAAAATTGCTTTAGACTATTTATATAATAGAAAGCTAGATGATAATACAATAAAGAAATTTGGATTGGGGTATTCATTAAATACAAATGAAATGTTCCAGTATCTAAAAACAAAAGGATTTACAGAAGACGAGATATTAAAAAGTGCAGTTGTTGAAAAGAAAGATGTAAGATATGTAGATAAGTTTAGAAATAGATTAATGTTTCCTATTATAGATGAAAAAGGAAGAATAATAGCTTTTGGAGGTAGGGTTTTAGATAAGTCATTACCAAAGTATATAAATTCACCAGATACATTAGTATATAGTAAAGGCAAAACTTTATATGCATATAATTTAGTAAAAAAAGAGCATTTTGATAAAGTTCTTATTGTTGAAGGTTATATGGATGTTATATCATTGCATCAAAGAGAAGTAAATAATGTGGTAGCATCATTGGGGACGGCTTTAACAATAGAACAAGCAAAATTATTAAAAAACAAGCAAGTGGTTTTAGGATATGATGCAGATTCAGCAGGACAAGCTGCTATACTAAGAGGACTAGATATATTAAAGGATAATGGCTGTGAGGCAAATGTTTTAAAACTAGATGCTGGTGATGTTAAGGATCCTGACGAATACATTATTAAATATGGTTCAGCAAGATTTAAAAAATTAATAGATAATGCTATTACATTAGTTGAGTTTAAATTACAAGTTCTATTACAGCAATATAATATAGAAAAAATTGATGAAAAAGTAAAGTTTTTAAATGAAATGGCAAAAATATTAGCAAAATTAGATAATGATATTGAACTGGATGTTTATGTAACTAAAATTGCAAATGATACAAATATAAGTAAAGATGCTATAGTAGCTGAAGTCAATAAGATTAAGTTTAAATATAGTAATGATTTAAAAAATGTTAATAATGTTTATGCTATTCGTAATGTGAAAAATGTACAACAAGAAGTAAACACAATAGATAATTTATCTAAGTATGTTATTTATTTATTGTTAGAAAATAATGTAGATATATTTATTAAGATAAAAGATAATATACAGTTGGAAGATATAGAGAATGAAGAAATAAGGAATATAATTAAAAAGCTATATAAATATTATGAAAACAAACAATATGAAGAAATAGATATACAACAATTATTTTCCGAACAAGAATTAAATATTATATCATCTACAATTTCATTAGAATGCAATGTGATAAATTATGAACAAACAGTTTTGGATATAGCAAAGAATATAAAGATATATAAATTACAAAGAAGAAAAGAAGAAATCATGAAGTTATTATTGGAGGATGCAGATAACAAAGAATTACTTGAAGAATTAAATAAAATATTAATAAAAATTAAAAGTATATAAGGGGTGTTAATATGGCAATAAAAAAGAAAAGTGTTAAAAAAAATAATGTAAAGAAAGTGAATAAAAAGGTTGCTCCTAAAAAAGTTGTAGCTAAGTTAAAGAAAAATACACCGAACAAGAATATTGCTAAAAAAAAGGTAACACCTAAGAAAAAAGGAGTTAAAAAAGTTATGCTAAAGAAGAAAGTAGCACCTAAAAAGAAAGTAGTAAAAGCTGTAAAAAAAGTGACACCAAAAAAGAAAGCAGTAAAAGCTGTAAAAAAAGTGACACCAAAAAAGAAAGCAGTAAAAGCTGTAAAGAAAGTAGTACCTAAAAAGAAAGTAGTAAAAGCTGTAAAAAAAGTAGCATCTAAAAAGAAGGTAGCTAAAGTTGAAAAAAATGATGTATCAAAGAATAAAGTAATTAAAACTATTAAAAATAAAAAGGTTATTACACCAAACAAAAATATAAAAGAAGAATTAAAAAAACGTAAGCTAAAAGTATTTTCTGAGATTATTGAACATGGTAAAGATAATGGTGAAGTAAATCAAAATTATATTTTGGAAAAATTATATAAACTACATGTAACTCAAGAAGAAATAGAAAGTTTATATGCTAAACTTGAAATTGCGAATATTGAAGTTATTGATGAAAAAGATGAACCTGAAGTAAGTGAAATTTTAGAGAGCGAAAGTTTAGATAATGTTGTTGATGATGTTATTTTGGATTTAGATGAACCGGATTTTGAAGAATTAGAAAAAGTAGAGAAAGAAATGACTGTCGATGTAAGCGACATGTCTGTACCTGATGGTATTTTTGTTGATGATCCCGTTAGGCTATATCTAAAAGAGATTGGAAAAATTCCTTTACTAACACCAGAAGAAGAAATAAAAATTGGTAAACAAACATTAAAAGGAAATGAAGAAGCAAAACAAAAATTATCTGAAACTAATTTAAGATTAGTTGTAAGTATTGCTAAAAAATATATTGGTAGAGGAATGGCTTTATTAGATTTGATTCAAGAAGGTAATATGGGATTAATTAAAGCTGTTGAAAAATTTGATTATAGAAAAGGTTTTAAATTTAGTACATATGCAACATGGTGGATAAGACAATCAATTACAAGATCAATTGCGGATCAATCAAGAACAATTAGAATACCAGTACATATGGTTGAAACAATAAATAAACTTATTAGAACGTCAAGAAATCTATTACAACAATTAGGTAGAGAACCAACACCAGAAGAAATAGCAAAAGAGATGGAACTGTCAGTAGAAAGAGTTTCTGAGATACAAAAAATTGCTCAAGAACCGGTATCTCTGGAAACACCAATTGGTGAAGAGGATGATAGTCATTTAGCAGATTTTATACCAGATGAATATGCACCATCACCACAAGATTTAGCATCATATACTTTATTAAAAGAACAATTAAATACAGTTTTAGAAACATTAACTCCAAGAGAAGCTATGGTATTAAAATTAAGATTTGGACTAGAAGATGGTAAACCAAGAACTTTAGAAGAAGTTGGAAGAAGGTTTGCAGTAACAAGAGAGAGAATAAGACAAATAGAAGCAAAAGCTTTAAGAAAATTAAGACATCCAAGTAGAAGCAAGAAATTAAAGGATTATATTGATTTATAAAAAAAACACCTTATAAATGTTTTGTTATAAGGTGTTTTTAGTATTGTAGCTAAAACTATTAGATTAACATAAAAAAAAATTAAAAAATACTTGTAAAAGTTGAAATCTTATGTTATAATAAACATGTATTTACAGAGTTGTAAAACACTAACGAAGTATATTACTTCGGGGGTAAAGAAAATGGATCCAGTATCTATGATTTTAATTTTAATTGCAATCGGATTTTTATTAGTTGCAATTGTATGTTTGGTTCGATCAAACCCAAACAAGGAACAGAACAACGAGAAACCATGTTCCTGCTCATGCCCGTCTTTGGATGAAGAGGTACCCATCGGGGAACCAGTCTTTATGACTAAAGAAGAAGCTGTTGCATATGTTCGTCAGAAAGATGCAGAAGCCAAAGAGCAACAGGACCAGTGGGTCGCAGATGTAAAAGCAATTATTGCAGAAGCATTTGCTGAACATAAGAAGGTTGATGGTCTTACGCCAGAACAGATTGAAACTGCACGCATAATTCTCGCAAATCGCGAAAAAGATGTAAAAGCTCAAAAAGAAGCTACAGTTGCATTAATCAATGAAATTCTGAAAAAGATTCACGATCAGCCTTACGAAAAACTCTTTGCAAAAATTCTTGCTGACATTAAAGCAGCAAAAAGTAAAGCAGATTTCGATGCAGCTGTAAAACGCTTTGAAGATGCTGTTGAAGAAATTTCATGTGAATAACTGAAAAGTTATTTCATAAAATTTTTTGGAGCATGAGAAAATGACCACAGAAACAGATGGCAAAGCTTTACTTGATGATAAGGAAGCATTTGAAGCTGTTTTCGGACCCGATCTCAGTAAAGCAATTGAAGAGGCCTGGGAAGAAGAAGAGCGAGAAACAGAAAGAAGATGTTTATCGCATTCAAAAAAATGAGTTGAGTGAACAAAAATGTACACGGTAGCAGATGTCAGGGCTTCAGATGAAGCTGAAGCCACAAAAAAAGCTGTAGAAGATGCAACAATTCGAGGGTTTGTCCATGATGCTTTCGCAGAAGAGGAAAAAGTCGACGGATTAACTGCTGAACAGATTGCAGCTGTTGAAAAAAGAGTTGAACAGGAAAACGAAGAAGCCGCTAAAAAGGCTGAGGAATTTGAAAAACTTGTTGCTTCAGTCGTAGAAGAAAATGAGAACGCGCCATACAATGTTATGTTTGGCAAGGTTCTTGAAGAAATTCATGCGAAAGAAAAACAAGACGCTGAAAAGCAGGCACTAGCCAATATCAAAGGCTGTCTTGCTAAGTATAAAGCATAAAAGAATTATCAAACTAATTTTTTTAAGCTTTATATTTTTTTCTATTGAAATAAATAGGAATAAAATATATAATGTGTATGTATTATTATATGAATAATATATACGCATTATTTATTTATAATATTGGGAGGTTAAATGAAAGAAGAAAAGGTCGAAAAAAAGAAGAATTTAAAACAAACTTTTATGACTGGTGTACTACTTATTTTTATATCACAAATAATTATAAAAATTTTAGGTTTTTTATATAAAGTTATAATAACTAATATACCTGAGTTCGGTGATTCAGGTAATGGTTATTATGGTGCTGGTTTTCAAATATATATGTTATTATTGGCTGTATCATCTATGGGTATTCCAGGGGCAATATCAAAATTAGTATCTGAGCGAAGATCAAAAGGTGATTATAAAGGTGCGCATAAAGTATTTAAAACAGCATTTATATTATTTGCTATTATTGGAGCTGTTGGTGCAATATTATTATTTTGTGGAGCAAAATTTATTGCATATACTATTATAGATAATCCAGGAGTAGAATATGTAATTATTGGTTTAGCACCATCTGTATTTTTTGTTTGTATATCTGCAGTAATAAGAGGATATTTTAATGGTATGCAAGATATGCAGGCGACTGCACGTTCATCAATGCTTGAACAAATATTTAATTGTGCATTAACAGTAACTATTGTGTATATGTTAATTGGTACAAACTCAGTAATTATGGCTGCAGGCTCTAGTATAGCTACTTCTCTAGCAACAATAATATCTTTCACATATTTAATGATATTTTATAATAAAAGGAAAAAAGAAGTTTGGAAGGATATTAGAGAAAAACAAACAACAGATGAGACAAAAATTGATAATAGCGGAATAAAGAAGATTATAAAAGGAATATTAGCACTATCAATTCCTATATCTTTAGGTTCAATTATTAGTGCGATAAATAGGACGGTAGACTCTGTTACAGTATTAAGAGGAATAAAGGAATCAATGGGATTTGATGATGCAATGGCGAATTATTGGTATGGAATATTAGCCGGTAAAGTTGATGCATTAACAAGTTTTCCGCTAGCAGTAAATATAGCGTTTGCTATAGCTTTAATACCAGCTGTATCAGCAGCATTGGCTATTGGAGATAAGAAAAATGCATCTAAGAGAATATCGTTTTCGTTTTTGTTAACAATATTAATAGCTTTACCATGTACGGTTGGATATATAGTTTTAGCAGATCCAATATTGCATTTATTATATCCCAATGCATATGAAGGAAGTTTCTTATTGCAAATATCAGCACTAGCAATTATATTTACAGCAATGAATCAGACTTTTGGAGGTGCCCTCCAAGGAATGGGAAAGGTATTTATACCTGCAATAAGTTTGTCTTGTGGATGTATAGTAAAAATAATATGTAATTTAGTGTTGATATATAATCCAATATTTAATATTAATGGTGCAGCAATAGGATCAGTAGCTTGCCATGTAGTAGCATTTATTGTTAATTTTATTCTTATTAATAAATATATAGATTTAAATTTGAATGCTGTTAAATATTTTATAAAACCTATAATTGCTAATGCTTTAATGGGAGTAACAGCCTGGGGAACATTTACAATATTAAACGGTAGCGTAAATATGAATATAGCTACTTTAAGTGCTATCTTATTAGCTGTAATAGTATATTTTATATCAGTTGTATTTTTAAAAATATTTGAAAAAGATGATTTCCCAATGATTCCAGGCGGTATATTTTTACTTAAAATATTACAAAAATTAAGAATTTATTAAAAATTTTGGCAAAAAAAAAGGAAATATCAAACATATGGCGAAATAATAATTGTGTAGAAGACTACACAAATAAACTTATAGGAGGTATATTATTATGAATAAAGCAGAATTAATTGATAGTATTGCAGTAAAAGCAAAATTATCTAAAAAAGACGCTGAAGAAGCATTAAATGCATTTATCGAAAGCGTAGAAGGAGCTCTTAAGAAAGATGACAAAGTTCAATTAGTTGGATTTGGTTCTTTTGATGTAAGAAAAAGAGCTGCTAGAAAAGGAAGAAATCCTCAAACTAAAGAAGAAATAAAAATACCAGCTTCTAAAGCTCCAGTATTTAAAGCTGGTAAAGCTTTAAAAGATTTAGTAAATAAAAGATAATTTTAATTATTGAAATAAAAGAAACTTTAGTTAATAAAGTTTCTTTTTATATTATATAATATACCTAAGTTATAAGAGGAGATAATATGAGAATTGATAAATATTTAAAAGTTGTTAGAGTAATTAAAAGAAGAACTATTGCAAGTGAAGCTTGTGATAAGGGAAGAGTAAGAGTTAATGATAAAACAGTAAAACCTTCATATGATATTAAAATAAATGATATTGTTGAAGTTGGTTTTGGAGATAAACAATTTAGATTTAAAATTCTTGAAGTAAAAGAATTTGCTAAAACTGAAGAAATTGAAAAAATGATAGAGATTTTGTAAAAAAAATAATAATAAATATAAAGAGCATAAAAATTAATAATATTTTTAAAAGTTTTCTTAAATTATTAAACTATAAAAGATTATTTTTATAGTTTTAATTTTATTTTATATTATAATTTTTATATAAATATTGATTTTTATGCAAAAAATGTATATACTTTTTATGAGGTGCAAAATGAAAATAGAAGAAAAAATCCAATTTGAAAGTTTTAATCCAAAAAGTTATATATTGTATGAAGATATAAAGACAATATTAAATACGAAAGACCTAAAGGAAGTTTATTATATTTTTGGATCTATGAAGGATGAAGCTTATACTATATTGAAAGATATAATGTGTGAAGTATATAATAAAGGTGCAAAATATAATTTTGTAATTGGCATAGATAGAAGAAATATATCAAGGGCTGTTATGGAAAGTATGTTTGCTATTGCTGATAATTTTTATGTTTATAATAATAATGTACAAGATGACTTTAATGCGAAAATATATATTTTTAAATTTGAAAAGGAAGTAATTGTTATATTACCAAGTTCAAATTTAACGTTAAAGGGAATAACAAATGGTTATGCAAATGTTACTAAAATAATTTTCGATTTAGAAAAAGATTTAGATGCATATAATGAATTTATGTTTGGTATAAAAGAATATATTTATCCAGATGAAAGAATATTTAAAAAAGTTAATCCTAAAATTATTGAAGAATTAGAATTAAAAAGAGAATTACTTATTAGAAAAGATGATGAATCATTACCATCAATTGATGAATATTTGAAAAAGACTGCAAGTATGAAATCTAAAATTTCAAATGAAGAATTTGAGGAAAAAATTAAAAGTAAATTAGATAATATAGTTAAAGATTTTGATATTGAAATGGAAGATGATGAATAAGAGGTGACGATATGATTATTGTATTATCTGGAAAGCCAAGTAGTGGCAAGGGAACACAATCAAATTATATTATTGAAGAATTTAATGCAATACATGTTTCGTTAGGCAATATAAGAAAAGAGAATAATAATAATCCTGAATTTGAAATTAAGTATGGAAAATATATTTCTAAAGGTTCATTATTTCCAGATGAAATAGCAATGGAAATGTTATATGGTAAATTAAATAAGATATTATCTAAAGATGTTAATATTGTACTTGACGGATATCCAAGAACAATAATCCAAGCGAAAGGATTAGATAAATATTTGTCATTAAAAGGATATAAAATAGATATAGTAATAAATTTAGAAGTTAGCGATGAAAAAATAATTGAGAGATCAATAAATAGAAGAATATGTTCAAATCCTAATTGTAAAGCAATTTATAATTTGAAAAATAATCTGCCTAAAATTGAAGGAATTTGTGATTTGTGCGGTTCAACTTTAATTAAAAGAGATGATGATACTTTAGAGTTAATACAAAAAAGATTAGAAATTTACGATAAAGAAACTAAACCAATTCTTGATTATTATGAAAAAGGAAAAATTTTGTTTAATGTTGATGGAGAAAAAAATCTTAATGAAACAAAAAAAGATATAAAAGAAGAATTAGAAAGAAAAGAAAGAAGTAAAAAAGAATGATATATATTAAAAGTGAAGATGAAATAAAAAAGATAAGAGAATCATGTCATATTGTTGGATTTTGTCATAAAGCTATTGCAGAAAATATTAAAGCTGGAATGTCAACGATGGATTTGGAAAATATTGTTGTAAATGTATTAAAAAAGTATGAAGCAAAACCATCTTTTAAAGGGCAAGAAGGATTTACTGAGGACGCGGTGTTGTTTCCTTATGCAACATGTATTTCAATAAATGAGGAAGTTATACATGGAATGCCAAGTAAAAAAAGAATAATACATGATGGAGATATTGTTAGTTTAGATATAGGTGCATATAAAAATGGCTTTCATGGGGATAGTGCTAAGACATATATTATTGGAAACGTTGATGATAAAGTAAAACAATTAGTTGAAGTTACAAGAGGTAGTTTCTATGAAGGTTTAAAGTTTGCTAAAGTAGGATATAGAGTATCTGATATATCTAATGCAGTGCAAAAGTATGCAGAAAAATTTGGGTTTAGTGTAGTAAAAGATTTTCAAGGACATGGGGTTGGAAGAGAATTACATGAAGATCCAGGAGTACCTAATTATGGACAACCAGGAAGAGGCCCAAGACTTGAAGCTGGAATGACCATTGCTATTGAACCTATGGTGAATATGGGTACTGATGATATTATTATTTGTGATGATGGATGGAAGGTAGTAACAGCTGATGGTCAGTTGTCTTCACATTATGAACATACAGTATTAATAACTGATGGAGAACCTGAAATTTTAACTAATCATTATCTATAAAAAATAATAAATATTGTATTATATCTATTGACAAACTTTTGCTAATAATATATAATATATTAGCTATATGTTAATGTGGCTAATTATTTTATTTTTAGAGGTGAAAACTTGGATATACAAGAAGGCTGTATAGTTATATCAAAAAATGGTAGAGATAAGAGTAAATATTTTGTAGTTGTAAAAGTAGAAGATAATTTGATTTATTTATGTGATGGAGCTATACGAAAATTTGAATTACCAAAAAAGAAAAAGATTAAACATGTTCAATTAACAAATATGTTTTCAGAGTATATAAATGTAGCAATTAAAGAAAAAAGAGTATTAACTAATAAAGAAGTTCAAAAGGAAATAGCAAGGATTGTTTCTAAGGAGGAAGTTGTATAATGTCAAAAGAGGATATAATTGAAGTAGAAGGTATTGTTATTGAAGCCTTGCCTAATACAATGTTCAATGTTGAATTAGAAAACGGACATAAATTATTAGCTCATATATCAGGTAAATTAAGAATGAATTATATTAAAATTTTACCTGGAGATAAAGTTAAGTTAGAGCTTTCACCATATGATTTAACACGTGGAAGAATAATTTGGCGTGGTAAATAATTAAATTATATGTTAAGAGTTTTAAACTATAGGGAGGTGTTTGGAGTGAAGGTTAGACCATCAGTTAAGAAGATGTGTGACAAATGTAAAGTTATAAGAAGAAATAATGTTGTTAGGGTTATATGTGAAAATCCAAAACACAAACAAAGACAAGGTTAAGGATTGTTTTAATTAGTTTTAGGCAAGATAAGGGCGGCTGTTAAGATTATTCTTAATTCTTATTTTGTTTATATATATTAAATTTTTATGGAGGTGTAAATATTAAATGGCTCGTATATCAGGTGTTGATGTACCAAATGATAAAAGAATAGAAATATCTTTAACATACATTTTTGGTATAGGAAGAACAAAATCAAATCAAATATTAAAAAATACTGGAATTAATCCAGACAAAAGAGCAAAAGATTTAACTGATGATGAAATTAACAAGATCAGAGATGAAATTGAAAAAAATCATAAAGTTGAAAGTGATTTAAAAAGAGAAGTAGCATTAAATATTAAAAGATTAACAGAAATTGGATGCTACAGAGGTGTAAGGCATAGAAAAAACTTACCAGTTAGAGGACAAAGAACAAAGACAAATGCAAGAACACGTAAAGGTCCTAGAAAAGTAGTAAGTAGAAGTAAAAAAGCAACAGTATAGAAAGGGGATTATATAAATGGCAGCAAATAGTAAGTCATCAGTAAAAAAGACATCAACAAAAAGAAAAGTACGTAAAAATATAGATCGCGGTTGTGCACATATACAATCAACTTTTAATAATACTATTGTAACTATTACAGATGTTCAAGGAAATGTAATTTCTTGGGCAAGTGCAGGTGGTTTAGGTTTTAAAGGTTCAAGAAAAAGCACACCATATGCATCTCAAATGGCAGCAGAAGCTGCAGGAAAAGTTGCTATGGATCATGGCTTAAAAACAATAGAAGTATATGTTAAAGGACCTGGTTCTGGAAGAGAATCAGCAATTAGGATTTTACAAGCCTTAGGTTTAGAAATAACATTAATTAAAGATGTTACTCCAATACCACATAATGGATGTAGACCACCTAAAAGAAGAAGAATATAAGTGGAGGTGTAAAATATAAATGGCAAGATATACAGACAATTCATGCCGTATTTGTCGTAGAGAGAATCAAAAATTGTTCTTAAAAGGAGCAAGATGTTACTCCGATAAATGTGCTTTAAGTAGAAGAGCATTTGGACCAGGACAACATGGACAAAAAAGAAAGAAATTATCAGAATATGGTATGCAATTAAGAGAAAAACAAAAAACAAAATCATTCTATGGAATATTAGAATCACAATTTAAAAAGTATTTCCTTATGGCAACAAAAAGAAAAGGTGTTTCAGGTGAAAACTTGTTACAAATATTAGAAAGCAGATTTGATAACGTAATATACAGATTGGGTTTTGCAAATTCAAGATATCAAGCAAGAATGTTAGTAAGACATGGGCATTTTGAAGTTAATGGACAGAAAGTTAATATTCCATCATATTTAGTAAAAGTTGGAGATATAATTACATTAAAAGAATCAAGTAAACAAAGTCAAATATTTAAAGAAAATATAGCAATTAATGCCAAGAAAGCTATGCCATCATGGTTAGAAGCTGACATTGAAAATTATACAGGCAAAGTAGTATCGTTATCATCTAGAGATGAAGTTGACTTACCAGTAGAAGAACACTTGATTGTTGAGCTTTACTCTAAGTAATAATAAATTTTAAATTATTTAGGAGGTATATATTTATGAAAAAATTTGAGAAGCCAAAGATCAAATGCGAGGAAATCGATTTAGAAAAATATTACGCTAGATTTTCTTGCGAACCATTGGAGAGAGGCTATGGATTGACATTAGGAAATTCTTTTAGAAGAATCCTATTATCGTCATTACCTGGAGCAGCAATATCAAAGATTAAGATTGATGGGGTTATGCATGAATTTGCAACAATTCCAAATGTTGTTGAAGATGTATTAGAAATAATATTAAACTTCAAAGAAGTAAGATTACAAATACCAGATGATGAATCAAAAGAATTATTAATTAATGTAACAGGACCTTGTGAGGTTACTGCTGCAGATATCATTGTACCTGGAGACGTAAAAATATTAAATCCAGATTTGCATATTGCTACAGTTAGTGAAGGTGGAAAGTTAAACATTGAAATAAAAGCCGAAACAGGAAGAGGATATACATCAGCTGAAAGAAATAAAGCAGAAGATGATCCAATTGGTTCTTTGGCAATAGATTCAATATTTACTCCGGTAAAGAAAGTTAATTATAGAGTTGAACCAATAAGAGTTGGTTCATCAGAAGATTATGATAAACTATATATTGAATTATGGACGGATGGAACAATCAGTCCAGAAGATGCTTTAAGTGTAGCAGCAAAAATATTATTAGAGCATTTAGTTTTATTTATTGATTTATCTGAAGCTACTAAAAATATGGATGTAATGCTTGAAAGAAAAGAAAATGAAAAAGAAAAATTGCTTGAAACTTCAATAGACGATTTAAACTTAACAGTAAGATCATATAATTGTTTGAAGAGGGCAAATATATTAACTATACAAGATTTAATAAATAAAACTGAATCTGAAATGTTAAAAGTTAGAAACTTAGGTAAAAAATCTTTCGATGAAATTAAATTAAAATTAGAAGAAAGAGAATTAAACTTTAAAATTGAAGAAGAATAGATATAAAGGAAGGTGAAAAGAAGTGTCACAAAGAAAATTAGGCAAAGCAACTAAACATAGAGTGGCAATGTTAAAAACATTAACAGCACAAACTATATTAAATGGTAAAATTGATACAACTGAACCAAGAGCAAAAGAATTAAAATCTATAATAGATAGCATGATTTCATTAGCAATTAAAGAAAGCAAAAACTTTGAAATGACTAAAGTTAAAGTTAGCAAAGCAAAAGTTGATGATAAAGGTAAGAAAGTTAATGAAAAAGTTACAAGCAAAAACGGTAATACATATTACAGAGTTGTAAAAGAAGTTGTAGAAGTTGAAAGACAAAAAGATATGCCATCAAGATTAGCTGTTAGAAGAAAATTCATGAGAATGATGGATAAAATTAGCGATAATGATGGAAAAACAATAGATTTAACAGATAAATTGTTTAATGAAATTGCTCCAAAATATGAAGGTAGAATAGGTGGTTATACAAGAATTGTAAAGACTGGTGTACGTAAAGGCGATAATGCTAGTACTGCTATATTACAATTAATATAATAGCTTACTAGGAGGAAAATTTTATGGAAATAGCAAGATATGTATTATTAGGAATTGATTTAGTTATATGTATAGTTATTATTGTATTAATGTTATTACAAGCTGGTAAAGGTGCAGGTAGCTCAATTATGGGTGGCTCTGATGATGTTGGCAGTAATGATGGATATTTAAATAATAATAAAGATAGATCTAGAGATGCAAAATTGAAGAGAAGTACAATGTTCATGGGTGTTTGCTTTATGATAATAACTTATGTGTTAGGCTTGTTATTCTTAATAGATTAATATTAAAATAAAATGTCAGAGGATTCCTTTGACTTTTTTATTATTTAAAAGAGGGTATGTATGAGAAATATAAAAATAATTTTAGAATATGATGGAAGTAGTTATTATGGTATGCAAAAACAACCTAATAAGGTAACAATACAATCAGAGATAGAACGAGCTATATTTGAAGTAACTGGAGAAAATGTTGATGCAAATTATTCAGGTAGAACTGATGCTGGAGTTTCTGCGTATGGACAAGTTATCTCTTTTAAAATTGAATCAGATAT
>JAQVRJ010000051.1 GCA_028701115.1 Clostridia bacterium | reverse complement strand
GTGAAACACCAAATCCTTGTATTGAATGTAATAAATTTTTAAAGTTTAACTTATTATATAAAGAAGCTAAAAAATTAGGTTGCGATTTTTTAGCAACAGGTCATTATGCAAAAGTTGAATTTGTTGAAAAGTATAATAAAAAGATGATACTAAAATCTAATGCAGGATATAAAGATCAGACATATTTTTTATATTCAATAAATAAAAATATTATAGATAATTTAATATTACCTTTAGGAAAGTTTGAGAATAAAGAGCAAATTAGAAAAATTGCAGAAGAACATAAATTAAAGGTTTTTAGTAAAAAAGATAGTCAAGATATTTGCTTTATACCTAATGATGATTATGTTTCATTTTTGTATGAATATGCAGGTTATAAAGATGTTATTGGAAATATTGTAGATAAAGATGGTAATGTATTAGGTCAGCATAATGGATTGATTAAATATACAATAGGTCAACGAAAAGGTATGGGAATATCTAATTCGGAACCTTTATTTGTTATATCATTAGATAAAGAAAAAAATCAAGTTGTAGTTGGAAATATTTATGATTTATTAAAAAAAGATTTACAGGCAAAAGAGTTGAATTTTCATATAGACAATTTAGAAAAAAATATTAATATTCAAGCAAAGATTAGATATGCATCTAAACCAGAGAATGCTATTTTAAATGTGGATAATAAAATTGCATATTGTACATTTAGCAATTTACAAAAATCTATTACACCAGGTCAATCAGTTGTATTTTATGATGGAGATATACTTATAGGTGGTGGGAAAATAATATAACCAGGTAGTAATAAAAATAATAAAGCTATGCTTTATTATTTGTTTTTTTATGAAAAGAGCCATTTTCATAGTATTCTATATCTCCATTATATCTTTTAACGAAAAATCTGTTATCCATTTTATTTTCTTTGATGATTATTCTCATAGGTGAAGCAACTGCAACAGAATTGTCCGGAACATCTTTGTATATAATAGCATTAGCACCTATTCTGCAATTATTTCCTATAGTAACATTACCAATTATTTTTGCTCCAGCTCCTATATATGCATTATCTTTAATTATTGGACTGCCTAATTTATCCGTATCAGATAGTCTATCTGAACCAATTGTAACTTGTTGAAATATTATAGCATTATTACCGATTATTGAATCATCAGATATAAATATTCCTAATATACCATGAGGAAAATATGGCTGATTCTTAAATTCACATGTTATACCTATGTAACTTCCTCTTTTAAACATATATCTATTATATACACTTGCGCATATTCCAGAATATTTTTTGTTTTCCTTTAAATATTTTTTTAATTCAAATATATTTTTAAAATGCAAAAATATAAAAGGAGATATTAATTCTATAATCCATGATTTTATTATTTTAATAAACATTTTTATCACCAATAATATATTATCATAGATTTAGTAAATAATAAAGTAAAAAAGAATAATTATTTTGTATAAATAATTATTCTTTTTTTCGATTTTTCCATTCCTTCTTTTATTTTTTGCCAATTTGCGCCAGATAGTAATCCGACTAAACCAGTTCCAATAGCTATTGAACAAATAATATCATTTGTTGGAATAGCATTAAAACAGTTTGTAATTACTTTTTCTGTATCTGTCCAGCCATTCATTAAAGAATGACAAACTAATGCATGAAATACAAAATTGTTGTATTCCTTTGTGTATACAGTACCTAATTCAGCTTCTTGAATGTTTAAAAGTCCTGGCCAATACATTCGGGAAATATTTCCAGCAAAACCGCTATTATTTATTCCTTCTGAATTAACAGCAAATGCAACATGTCTTTTGCTAAATGTATCAAGGATGTCTCCTTTTTTTTCATTAATAATCATTTTTGAATACCTACAAATTAGATTACTATAAAATTATACCATATAAATTTATAAATATCAAATTATAAATATTGTATTTTTGAATAGTATAGAGTATAATATAAAATATTAAGGAGATGATATTATGCCTAATTATATTATTGCTATTGATGGTACAGCAGGATGCGGTAAAAGCACTATAAGTAGAGCTCTTGCCAATAAAATAGGTTTTACATATATTAAAACGGGTGAAATGTTTAGAAGTATAACATATAAGTTAATTAAGGAAAAAGTATCATTACAAGATGAAGAAAAATTAAAGCAAATATTAAATAATCTCGATTTAAAATTTAAATATACTAAAGATAGACAGATTAGTATACTTGATGGAGAAGATATAACTGAAGAATTAAATTCGTTAATTATAGATGGAATTGTATCACAAGTTTCAAGTATAGATTTAGTTCGTAAAAAAGTATTAGATTTTGAAAGAGAAGCTGCAAAGGAATATAATATTGTTATGGAGGGTAGAGACATTGGAACTGTAGTATTCCCTGATGCTGATGCAAAAATATTTTTAACATCAACAATAGAAGAAAGAACAAAAAGAAGATATATTCAGTCTTTAGAAAGTGGTATTACAATTACTCAAGATGAAATAATGCATAATATTTTATTTAGAGATGAAATAGATATGTTAAAAGAAAATGGTTCATTAAAAAAAGCTGATGATGCTATAGAAATAGTTAATAGTAATAAAACAATTGATCAAGTTGTTGAGGAAATAATTAAAGTTTTAAAAGATAAGGGGATACAATTTTAATGGTAGTGTTTATTATTAAAAAATTAGTACATTTTTATTATATATTGTTTAATAGAGTAAATTTTCAAGGTAAAAAAATTATTGAAATGTCTGGTCCAGCAATTATTGCACCTTTGCATATAAGTAATAATGATGCACCTTTGCTTGTTTCTGAATTTGCTCGAAAAAAAATTTATACGATGGGAAAGAGTGAGTTATTTAAATTTAAGCCATTTGGTTGGTTTTTAAGTTGTTTAGGCGTTTATCCAGTTGATAGATCTAAAAAGGATATGGGATCAATTAAAAATAGCTTAAAATATTTAAAAAAAGGAAATTTATTGTGTATTTTCCCAGAAGGAACACGTAATGGATTAGCTAAAAATAAGAAATTACATAATGGTGTAGTATATATTGCTATTGCAGCAAAAGTGCCAGTTATACCTGTTGGAATATCTGGCAAGTATGGATTGTTTGGTAAGGTTAATGTTAAAGTTGGTAAACCTATATATTTTGATAAGTACTATGAAATATCTAATATAAAAGAACATATTGAAAAAATTAATGGTATTTTATTAAGTGAAATGTTAAAATTAAAATAGTAAAAACTGGTTAATATGCCAGTTTTTATATTTATTTTAATTTTAAGAATATTATAAAGATTTATTTAAAATATTGACAAATACACGTAAAAACTAGTATAATATATAGGCATTATATAAATGTACAATATTATTAAGATTAAGGTGGAGAAAATGGAAAGTTTTGAAGAAATGTTTGAAGAGTCATTAAAAACTCTTAAAGCTAATACTGCAGTTGAAGGAGAAATAATTGCATTATCTGATGATGAGATATTTGTTAATCTTGGATATAAGGCTGATGGGATTATAGCAAAAAATGAAATATCATATGATGAAAATTATAACATTAAATCAAACCATAAAATTGGCGATAAAATAACAGTTTATGTTTTAAAGTTAAATGATGGTAGGGGTAATGTTGAGTTGTCATTGAAAAAATTAGAAAGTGAAAAAAATAAAATTGATTTTGATGAAGCTGTAAAGAATAATGAAGTTATTCAAGGTACAGTTATAAAAGTTTTAGATAAAGGAATAAGAGTTAGTGCTAAAGGAATAATAGTATTTATACCAAAAACTCAATTATCTAATAGTAATATGGAAGAATATGCTAATAAAAACATATCTTTTAGAGTTATTACAAATGAAAGAAATAGAATTATCGGTTCAGAAAAATCTGTTTCAAGAGAAGTAAGGAGTAAAGCAATTGAAGAAGCATTTTCTAAGATTAATGTTGGAGATATAGTAAAAGGTACTGTAAAGAAAATAAATGAATATGGTGCTTTTATTGATATCGGTGGAGTTGAAGGATTATTACACGTCTCTCAAATGACATGGGAAAGAAATGTTAATGCACATGACTTTGTTCAAATTGGTCAAGAATTAGAAGTAAAAATTATTGATATAGATAGAGAAAAAGGAAGAATAGCATTACAATATAAAAAAGAGCAAGATAATCCATGGTTAAAAATTGGTTCAGAAATTAAAGAGGGCGATGTTGTAAATGCTACTGTTCAAAAATTATTAGCATTTGGTGCTTTTGTTGAAATTATTCCTGGTATTGATGGCTTTATTCATATAGCACAAATATCATATAATAGAATTAATCAACCAAGTGATGTGTTAAAAGTTGGGCAAGAAATACAAGCAAAAATTGTTAAGATAGATAATGAAAATAAGAAAATAGAATTATCTATTAAAGCTTTATTAGAACCAGAAGTAAAAGAAGAAAATACAAATTCTGAAATAGAAGTAAAAGATGTTGTGGTTGAAGATAAAAAAGACGAAGTAGAATAATAATACATAATCGAATATTTTAAATCTACAAGACTACTAGTATAAGTAGTCTTTTGATATGAAGGGGAAAAAATGAAAAATATAAGAAATATAGCTATAATAGCTCACGTTGATCACGGCAAAACTACACTTGTTGATTGTCTGTTAAGACAAAGTGGTGTTTTTAGAGCTAATGAACAAGTTGAAGAAAGAGTAATGGATTCTAATGAAATTGAAAAAGAAAGAGGAATTACTATTCTTGCAAAAAATACTGCTATTAAGTATAAAGACTATAAAATAAATATAGTAGATACGCCAGGACATGCAGATTTTGGTGGAGAAGTTGAAAGAGTCTTAAAGATGGTTGATGGAGTTGTTTTAGTTGTAGATAGTTTTGATGGCCCAATGCCACAAACAAGAGTAGTTTTAAGTAAATCTTTAGAATTAAATTTAAAACCAATTGTTGTAGTTAATAAAATAGATAGACCTGGTGCAACACCATTAGAAGCTGTTGATAAAGTATTAGATTTATTTATTGAATTAAATGCTACAGATGAACAATTAGAGTTTCCTGTTATTTATGCTTCAGCAAAAAATGGAACATCAAAATATAAATTAGATGATCCAGATAGTGACATGACACCATTATTTGATACGATAATTAAATATGTTCCAGAACCAAGATGTAAAGATGAAGGACCATTACAAGTTTTAGTTTCAAGTATTGATTATGATGAATATGTTGGAAGAATTGGTGTTGGAAGAATTGAAAGAGGTTCGATTAAAGAAGGTCAAACTGTTTGCATATGTAAAGATGAAAAAGTAAGAAATAATTTAAAAATTGGTAAAGTATATATTTATGATAATCTTGAAAAACATGAAGTTGAAGAAGCTTTTGCAGGAGATATATGTGCATTTACAGGAATCGCAGATATAAATATTGGTGAAACTGTTTGTGATAACGCAAATCCAGAAGCAATAAATTTTGTAGATATAGATGAACCAACAGTATCTTGTATATTTAGTGTAAATAATGGACCTTTTGCAGGTAAAGAAGGTAAATTTGTTACATCAAGACATTTAAGAGAAAG
>JAQVRJ010000011.1 GCA_028701115.1 Clostridia bacterium | reverse complement strand
TTTCTCATATTGTCCTCCTTATATTTAAATAATATTTATAATTATATCATTTAAGAGAACAAATATTTTTTTATTCGGGACATTTTCTCATTTCTTTACTTAAGACATTATCACATTTCTTTCATATTTTTTATATTTTTTTGTAATATATGCTTGCAATAATAAAATATATATTATATAATTCTTTTACGCGTTTTTTTTATTTAGGTGGATATTTGGAATTAAATGGAAAAATTAAGTGCATAAATTAAGTGCATAAATTTGATATATTAAATATATAAAATATGAATTTATAAATGATAAATCAAATAATTTAGTAAATTGAACGTATATTCGTTTATTTAGATTAAACAAAAGATAAAATAAGATATGGTATATATTTAAAGTATATATTATATAATTAGGAGGTGATTTTATGGTTATTAGTGCAAAAAATAAAATAGTAATATGTTTAATGATTAATATGTTTATTTTGTTTGTTATGGTGTCATGTTATGCAAATTCAATTACAGTAAATTTTGTAGCAGAACAAGATGGAAAGGTAGTATTACCTTCACAAGTATATATTCCAGAACAACAAAATACTGTGCCTCAAGGTAATACTTTTATTCCAATAAGTAAAGCTGCAATTGCAACAGTAGGACAACATGTAGGAAAAAATATTACATTTGTATCAGCTAAATTTGAAGGTATAATTAATAGATTTTATTTTTGGATAAGGATACAATGTCCAATAGCTGAAGAATTAAATTTATCTAGTCTAAGTGCTAACTATTGGGGCCCATGGGGTATTGTTATAAGACCATACTGTTCTGGGGTCGTAACTGTTAAATATAAAATAGAAACAGTTGGAATATATTAGTTATTACTAAATAATGATGAAACAGTGGTAGTATCTAATTCATCATTTGCTTAATAAAAAATATACTTATAATATAAATATTATAAGTATATTTTTATGTATTTTTTTATATATACTTGCAATGTTAAAACATATAATATATAATTCGAATATATTATTTATTGAGGTGAAAGCTTTGAATGATTTTGAAATTGAATTAATTAATCAAAATAGAAAACATAAAGATGAAAAGAAAAAAAGTATAAAACATGATAAAGTATTATTTAGAATAATATTTGCTGTTTTAGGTTTTATTGCAATAGCTGTTTTAATTGTATTTTTTTATTTACTATTTACATCAAATGAAAGAAATGAAACAAAATTTAATACTCAATTATTGCAAGTTTATGCAAAGGTAATAGATGAAAAGCAAAAGAAAAATTTAGATCCATATTATGAGTATTATGGAGTAAATGCAGCATCAAGACAAAATAGTAGAGAAAAAGAATATAAAGATATATCTAAAATGTTAAAATTAGAAATAAATGAGGATTTTTATGTTTTAGCAAAAGATGAACTAGCTTATTTTGATTTAGATATTGATAATTTATATTTAGTAAATTATGATTTAGGATTAGTATTTTGTTTAAATCCGTTTATAAATGAAAAGACCGGTGTATTAAAATATACAATGCCAGCAATACTTAATACCTATGTATTGAATGACAATTTCGATAATTCAGGAGCAAATTTACCAGTCATTTATAAAGGAATGATACCAGTTAAATATGATGAAAATTCACAAGAATGGGTTGCAGTAAAAGATCCAACAATACAATCTACTTGGTATAATTATGATAGGAAGCAATGGGCAAATGTAATGCTTTCAGATACAACAGGAGAAGATACTTTAGATGGAAGTATGTTTGTTTGGATACCAAGATTTGCATATAAAATATCTGAAAAGAATTATCATGTGAATAATTTTGGAATAATTGATGTTAAGTTTTTATTAGAAGATACAAATACAACTTATGATGGAATTGATGTAGATCCTAATAATATAGATCCAGTTGAAGATTATGTTATACATCCAGCATTTAAAGCTTTTGGTGGTCTAGAAGGAATATGGGTTTCTAAGTTCGAAGCAAGTTCTCATGAATATGGAGATATCGGTGCATCCTTAAATGTATATAATACAACAAAACCAACTTATTATAGTTATTTTAATAAGTATTCATGGACTAATATAGATATTGGAACAGCATATACTGTATCAAAAAATATGGTTAATAATAATATTTATGGATTAAATAATATACAAGTTAATACGCATTTGATGAAAAATTCTGAATGGGGAGCAGTTGCATATTTGACTCAAAGTAATTATGGTAGAAATAGTAATAATGTTTGGAATAATAATTATTATGATAGTATAGGAACAAAGACTGGTTATGGAGCAAGAAGTAGTTCAGATACAAAATATGGGGCAATTATAGATGAAGTAACATATATGTATGATACTTCTAATGGATCAAAGGCAAGTACTACAGGAAATGTATATGGCGTGTATGATATGGTTGGTGGAGCAATTGAAAGAGTAGCAGCATTTTTAAATAATGGTAGTTCAAGTTTAGAAGAGTTTGGAAGCTCAATGTATCATGAAAAATATGCAGATATGGTAGATGTATATTATCCTGGCAATGAAGACACACAAATAGCTAATTATCAAATGACTAAACAAATAGTTGGAGATGCAGTATATGAAACATCTGCAACAGGTAATTCAAAAACAAGTTGGTTTGGTTCAAATTCAGGTATGATGAATAATGAATATACATATTTCTTTAGAGGTGGAACAGGTATTACGCAAGAAGATATTGTTGGATTATTCTTCTATAGTCCATCAAGTGGTGGAACATATGCTTTATCTGGATTTAGAACAGTTATTACAAGTAATGATAAAAGTGTAATTGAATATGTTAAATAAATTTAAATAGATTAAAATGATGTATCAATAGATATATCATTTTTATATATTTTATGTAAAGTTATTGAAATGAATTAATATTTATTATATAATATATATTAAAATAAAGGCGGTGATTAAAATTAGTAAAAAAATTTTAGTTATTGATGATGATAAGAATATATGTGAAATACTAAAGATATATCTTCAAAATGAAAATTTTGAGGTTTATTTTGCTTATGATGGTAGTCGAGGTGTTAATTTAGCTAAAGAGTGTAAGCCTGATTTAATATTATTAGATATAATGTTACCAATTATATCTGGATGGGAAGTTTGTAAACTTTTAAGACAATTTATAAAAGTTCCAATAATTATGTTAACAGCTATGGATACAATTGAAAATAAAATTGAAGGCTTGAATATAGGGGCTGATGATTATGTTGTTAAACCATTTGAACCTAAAGAAGTTATTGCAAGAGTTAATGCGCATTTAAGAAGACAAGAGCAAGTTCTTGATGAGAAGAATAATAATGAAATTAATTATGTAGAATATGATAACGTATCTATAAATATGGAAAAATATGAAGTAAAGCTTAATGGTAAGATTATAAAAGATTTGAAACCAAAAGAAGTGCAATTAATGTTTTTCTTATTAGCAAATCAAAATCAAGTATTTACAAGAGAAGTGTTGTTAGAAAAGGTTTGGGGATATGAATATTTTGGAGGAACAAGAACTGTAGATGTTCATATAAAAAGTGTTAGAGAAAAACTAACAAGTAAAAATCAAAAATGGGAAATAAAAACGATTTGGAATGTGGGATATAAACTAGAAACAAAATAATTATATTGAATAATTGAAATAGTTTGTATATAATGTGATTGGAGAAGTTATGTTTAAAAATATATTTACAAAATTTGTTGTAGTATATATTACATTAGTAATTTGTATTATATTATTGTTGTCAGCATTTTCATTGGGATTCTTTTATAAGCAATACTCTGAAGAAGCTCAATTACAAAGTATGGCTGTTGCAGATAAGATTGATGAATTATTAATAGAATATTATGATAATCAAATAACGAAAAAAGATTTAATATCATGGATTGATGCGATGAGTTTTGTTGCAAGTACGAAAATATATATTTTAAATCCAGATAAAACAGCTATTAATACATTGGATGAAAATGAACAAATATTTTCTAATGAAGATGTATCAAAAGATATAGAAAAAGTTATGGAAGGTCAAGTCGTTATTAAGATGGGTTGGCTTACTGAACAAAATGATAGTAATATTATGTATATGGGTAAACCTTTTATATATAATAACGAGATAACAGCAATTATACTGTTATTTACACCAGTTGAACAATTTGTTAATACTATAGAAACCATGATTTATGGTATCATATCAATATCAATAATAATAACAATAATATCTTCAATAGTTATATTATTTGTTTCAAAAAATATTTCAAGACCAATTGTAACAATATCTAATTATGCAAAAAGAATTGGTAAAGGTGAAGATGTTGAAGATTTAGAAATAATTGGTGAAGACGAAATAAGTAAGTTAGCACAATCCTTTAATGAAATGAAAAAAGAAATACAAGCTTCTGAAGAAATACGTAAAGAGTTTGTAGCTAATGTATCACATGAATTAAGAACTCCTTTAACAACTATTATTGGCTTTTTAAAAGGTATATTGGATGGTGTTATTAGAGATGATCAAGAAAAGAAATATATTCAAGTTGCGTATGATGAAGCAAATAGATTAAAAACGCTTACAAGTGAAATACTTGATTCTACAAAATTAGAAGCTGGTAGAGTAATGTTAAATATTGCAAAATTCAATTTAAGCCAAATGCTAGATAATATAGTACTTGAATTTAATGGAGAAGCTGCAAAAAAAGGTATAGAATTGCAAACTAATTATAGGAAAAATTTAATACTTGAGGCAGATAAAGATAAAATTAGACAAGTAATTATTAATATAATTGGTAATTCTTTAAAATTTACTGAAAAAGGATATATACGAATTAATGCAAAAGTAGTAAGTCAACATATAATTATAGAAGTAGAAGATACAGGTATAGGAATTTCAAAAGATAAATTGCCATATATTTTTGATAAGTTTTATACTGCAAATGAATATGGTTCTGCAACAGCTGGTGCAGGTTTAGGTTTAAATATTGCAAAAAGTATTATTAAAAGACATAATGGCAATATTAATGTTAGTTCACAAGAAGGCGAAGGAACAAAAATTATAATTGAGTTATAGGAGATAAAATGAAAAAGTATTGGAAATACATAATTATTTTCTTATTATTGATACTATGTATATTTTTACTACAATATGTATTTTTAAAAGAGAATAATCAGTTAACTGAATATAAACAAAAATTCCAGGAACAAATGCAAAGTATAAATAACGCTACTGGCATTGATGATAATAATATAAACCCAGCAACTAATGTTAATTCGAATCCAGCAACTGGTATAGATATACCTCCAGCAACAAGTGTAATTGACCAAGATCCTATGATAAAATCAAATACTGAGCTGCTTAATAAACAAGGTGAAGCATTATTAAAGGAATTATCTAGAGAATTAGAAAACTCTATTATTACAATAAAAGAATCAGATGGAACAGTAGATACAAATATGTTAAATAAGGATAATTAATTATATTCTGGAAAGGTGAGAGAATGAAAAAATTATTATGTGTTATATTAATAGTATTTTTAATGTGCTTTTATACAAGCGCTACTTTTGCTTTGTCTATGAATAACATGACTGAAGAGGAATTAATACAAAAATATGAGGAAACTAAAAAAGAAAGAGATAGAATTAAATCTGTTAGAAATTTAAAATATGATATTATTAAAAATAACAATATAGAAATTGAAAGTTTAAAAGTTGATGCTTTAGATTCTATAACAACAGCTTCAATGAAAGTAAATGATTTATTAGCTAGAATACAGAATAATGACATAGTAGTTACTGAAGAATTAATTAGTACATTAGCAGATATTTTAGATTCAGTGCAAACGGCCAATAATACAATAAAGGAAAAGGCTGTATCATTAAAGGAAATAGTAAAACTTGAAGGATATACAGGTTATGATAGTTCTGTTTTAGTTGTTTTAGATACTGTAATTGAAAAACAAAATTCAATAATAGTAAGTTATAAACAAATAATTGAAGAATTACAAGAATTATAGGAGGTATATTATGTTTAAAAAATTAAGTGAGAGAGTTCATTTTATTGGTGGAAGAATGGAAGTTACAGATTGGATAATATTTAAATTAGTTTTAGCCATATTTGGAATAATAATTGGAATGTATTTTGCAGATTTCTTTTTGCAATATAAAGCAATATTATGGATAGCATTTTTAGTAGGATTCATATATATGGTTTATGTTTTCTTTGGAGATTTATATGAAGAAAAAAAAGAAGAAAATATGGAAACCATAGAAAAAGGTGAAGAAAATAATGTTGATAAACAATAAGTCTGATGAAGAAGAAAATAAAATGTGTTTAGCTGTTGGAGGTCAAGCTTTAATTGAAGGTGTAATGATGAAAGGGACTAATGTTGTTGGTATAGCAGTTAGAACTCTTAATGGTAATATAGTAAAAAAGGTTGAACCAATAAATTCAAAGGTGAAGAAATATAAATTAGATAAAATTCCTTTCGTAAGAGGAATATTCAATTTTGGTAGTTCAATGATTATTGGAACAAAGGCATTGATGTTTTCTGCACAGTTATTCGATATAGAAGAAACTGAAGAAGAAAAACAAAAAAGAGAAGAAAAAGAAACAAAGAAAAAAGATGGTAAAGAAAAAAAGGTAAAAACTGAAGCAGAAAAAGCTAATAGTGAAGAAAAATTAAAAAACATTGTTATATGGTTTTCTGTAGTTGTTGGAATATTGTTTAGTGCAGGATTATTTATAGTATTACCAAATTTATTATCATTTTTTATTGTTCCAGAAGATAATATAAAATTATATAACTTTTTAGAAGCTGTGTTAAAGTTTACTATATTTTTTATATATTTAATTTTAGTATCTCAAATGAAAGATATACAACGTGTTTTTGAATATCATGGAGCAGAACATAAAACGATAGCTTGTTATGAAAATAATTTAGAATTAACAGTCGAAAATATAAAAAAGCAAACAAGATTTCATCCAAGATGTGGAACAAATTTTATGATTATTGTTTTAATAATTAGTGTAATAATATTTTGTTTAATTGGTAGATATGATAATTGGTTAATAAATATTGGGTATAGATTATTATTATTGCCACTAGTTGCTGGAATCGCATATGAGCTAATACGTTTGGTCGGCAGAACAAAGAATAGAGCATTAAAATTAATTGCACTTCCTGGTTTATGGTTGCAAAGATTAACAACAAGAGAACCAGATGATTCACAAATTGAAGTTGCTATTGAAGCGTTAAAATTAGCAGTCGAGACTGAGAAAGTTGAATTTAATGGAAAAAATTAATAATGTATTAAATATGGGAAGAGAAATACTTCAAAACAATAATATTGACATTTCAGAAGCTAGATTGTTATTAGCTTTTGTTTTGCATATAGATACAAGTGAACTTATTACTAGAGACGAATGTACAAGTAATGAGGTTGGAAAGTTTTTAGTTGTACTAGAGAAAAGAGTAAATGGATATCCATATGCATATATAGTTGGATATAAAGAATTTATGAAATTAAAATTTAAAGTAGATAAAAATGTTTTAATACCAAGATCTGAAACAGAATTATTAGTTGAAAATGTATTAAAGATTATACAATCTAATAAATATGAAAAGATATTAGATTTGTGCACTGGTAGTGGTTGTATAGCTATATCTTTAAAGAAAAATGCAAATTGTATAAATGTTACGGCAAGTGATATATCTAATGATGCATTAAATATAGCAACTCATAATTCAGAAGTATTAAATGCTAATGTTAGTTTTATACAATCAAATTTATTTGAAAATATATCAGATGTCTTTGATATTATTGTATCTAATCCTCCATATATACCTACAAAGGATATAGAACAATTGCAAATTGAAATACAAAAGGAACCAATTATAGCTTTAGATGGTGGAATAGATGGATTGGATATTTATCGTATTATTGCACATAAAGCCAAAGAACATTTAAAAGATAATGGGTATTTGTGTTTAGAAATAGGATATAATCAAGGAGAAAGCTTAAAGCAAATTTTAACAAATGAAGGATATAAAAATATACAAATAATAAAAGATTTATCTAATAATGATAGAAATGTAATATGTAGAAAATAGGTGGTAAAATGTCATTTTCACAAGATATAAAAACTGAAATAGCAAGTCAAAAAATATCTCAAAATATAGATTTAATAAAATCTGAAGTATTAGGGTATATTTTTTCATGTGTAAATAATATTGATGATGAATTAAATTTTATTAATGAAAATAAAGAAGTTATTTTAAGATATATATATTTTTTTAAAAATATATTAGACTTTGTTGTTGTTGAAGATGCTAATTTACAAAAGAAAATAAATAAAAAAGCGAAAAAGAAAATACAATATATATTAAATATAGTTAAAATAGAAAGGTATATAGAGAATATACAGAATTTAAAAAATAAAATAAATAATATTAATACACAAGATGAAAAATATGCATTTTTAAAAGGTGCTTTTTTAGGTTCTGGTTATGTTGTTACTCCTAAAGGAGATTATCATTTAGAAATTATTGTAGGTACAGAAAAAATAGCAGCTCTTGTTAAGAAATATTTATATGATATAGATATACAAAGTAACATTGTTATGCGAAAGAATAAATATGTTGTATATATTAAAGATAGTGATAATATTGTTGATTTTTTAATAGGTATAGGTGTAAATAAAGGAGTATTAAAATTTGAAGAAACTCGTATTATTAAAGAAGTGAATAATACTGTAAATAGGGTAATTAATTGCGAAACAGGTAATTTAGTAAAGCTTATATCTGCAGCTAAAGATCAAATTTTAGATATAGAATATTTAAAAAAACATCATGCTTTTGAAAAGCTTACTGAAAAACAACAAGAAATTGCAAATATAAGATTAAAAAATCCAGAATATAGTTTAGTAGAAATAGCTAATGAAGTAGGTATTTCTAAATCTGGTGCAAATAATAGATTTAAGCAAATCCATAATATAGTCAGTGAATTAAAGGGGAAAAAGTATGAATAAATATTTTAGTGTATATGTACATATTCCTTTTTGTATAAGCAAATGTGATTATTGTGATTTCAATTCATATGCAAATTGTGATAATTATATAGAAAAATACGTAAATAAATTAATAAAAGATATTGAAGTAGATAATAGCTTTACTAATGAATATATTTGTAAAACTATCTATATAGGAGGTGGAACTCCATCATATATAGATAGCAAATATATAATAAAGATTATAAATGCTATTAAACAAAAATATACATTATCTGAAGATATAGAAATAACTATAGAACAAAATCCATCTAGCATAAATGAAAATAAGTTGCTAGATTACAAACAATGTGCTATCAATAGATTAAGTATAGGTTTGCAAAGTACAAATAATAACATGTTAAATCTTATTGGTAGAAAGCATACATATGAAATATTTTTAGAAAAATATAATTTAGCTAGAAGTGTTGGATTTGAAAATATAAATGTAGATTTAATGATAGGTTTACCATCTCAAACTATACAAGATGTTAAAAATGATTTAAAAAATATTATTAATATTAATCCAGAACATATCTCGGTATATAGTTTGATACTACAGGAAAATGTACCTATGTATAAAAAGATAATAAATAAAGAATATATATTACCTAATGAAGTTAGTGAAAGAGAAATGTATAAATGTGTTCAAGATACTTTTAAGGATAATAAGTATGTACAATATGAGATATCTAATTTTGCAAAAGAAAATATGTATTCTAGGCATAATCTAATGTGTTGGCAACAATATGAATATATTGGTTTTGGAGCTGGAGCATATTCTTTTGTAGGTAATAAACGTTTTAGTAATTCTGAAGGTATAGTTGAATATATAGAGAATAATCAAATACATATTCAAGAAGAAATGTCTAAAAACGAGCTTATGCGAGAATATATGGTAATTGGGTTAAGATTAATAAATAAAATAGATATAGATAGGTTTGTAGATAAATATGGTATATGCATGTATAATGTATTTAAAAAAGAATTAGAAGAATCTGCAAATGAGGGTTTTTTAAAATATATAGATGGGAAAATTATTTTAACTGAAAAAGGTATAAGTTTAAATAATATGTTATGTGAAAAATTTTTATGAGGTGAATGATGAATATAGGAATAGATATAGATAATACATTATGTAATAATTATGAACGTGTTTTAAATTGGTCTGAAATATATAATTGTAGTATAAATGGTAGTAATAACAAAAAAGATTTGAATACTTTAGAAATGAAAGATGTTTTTGGTTGGACACAAGAACAGGAAAATGAATTTTGGACAAAGTATATTGATGTTATTGCAAATAATTTAGATTTAAGACCATTTGTAAAAGAAGTAATTGATGAATTAAGAAATGAGGGCCACAAAATATATCTTATTACAAGTAGAATAAATAAATTATATCCTAATATTTTAAATATAACTGATGAATATATGAAAAAGCATAATATACTTTGTGATAATATTATTTTCGAAGCATTAAATAAATTAGATATTTGTAAAAAAAATAATATCAGTATATTAGTTGATGATAATATAAAAGTATGCAGTGAAGTATCAAAAGAAATACCGGTTTTATGTTTTAAAACATTGTATAATCAAAACTTTACATGTTTTAATACAATTAATGTATCAAATTGGATTGAGGTATATATTGAAATACAGCGTTTTTTAGGAAATAAAGAATATAATTTAGATATTTTTAAAAATATTAATTAATTGTATTGAATTTATATTAAAAAATATGATAATATATATAAAGTATTATTGGAGGTTAAAATGAGATCAATATATGAACTATTACCTAATGAAATAAAAGATTTAGGTTATACAGAAGATATAATATACAGTATTTATTCTCAATTATATATAAAAAAGCAAATGGAAACAAAAATAGAATTAGTTGTTGATGTTCCAAGACAAGTAAAGACTTTAGATGGAGTAATTATGGCTATGCCTGGTATGTATGTAGTAACAGGAACAAAGAATGAACAGAATGTCATAACTAAAGAAACATTAGAATTATCTTATACCCCAGTTTTTAATAAAGTAAATATATATATAAAGAAAAGATATCCAGTTATTATTGAATTAAAAAATGAAAAATATGTTGTACCAAATCCTAATGCAAAAGGTGGATATTTAATGGGGAAACCTGGTAGTATACTAGTACAATCTATGATAGATGCACGTGATACATATCCAATAGATGCAGAATTATTTCAAGAAACATATATACCCTATATTGATTATTTAAGAGAAAAAGAAGGTATATATGAAGAAAAGTTTGTTGAAGAAGCTTTAGAAGAAGAATTGACAGATAATGTATTTCAAAAAGTATTGAAATGGTTTAAAAACATATGGTATATTATTAAATCAAAATTTAATAGATATGAAGAATAGACAAAATTGTGTTGTATTTAGTAACACAATTTTTTTATGTTATTAAATTATAGCATATCAGAAACATAAGAAAATGTTGCAATTGCTATTGTTGGTTACATAAGTTTTTAAATCATTGTATAATAAATTTTAATTATATAATTTTAAATTGTGAAGTGAGAAGGAGCAAAGGGAAGAAATTGTAAGAAAATGTATTGTTTTTGGCTATTTCCGTTTGCCAAAATTGGAAATGCTTTCTGAGGCTCTTTTTAGAACTTTGATTGTTTAAAAAAATATGTTATAATATATACCATGGTAGCAGTATTCTAGTTCAATATATAAATTAGAAGATGGGGCTAAAAATCCATTGAAGGAAGCGTATCGATGAAACTTACTATATTTGCTTGTTACGCCCAGTAATGGGTGAATATAATAAGGTAGACGAAGGGGACATTGTAATGGCATACAAGTAAAATCCCTTTTGTTATGGAGAGGTAATAATTGTAAAGATTATTATTATAAAACCTGCGAGGCCAATTTGGTACACAGCGTAGCTTGCCGTGAATTGATAAAGGGGAACATTTTTTTAAAACATTGAATAGAAACTTTATTGGTAAAAGCGGATAATAATTTATTTTAATTGATCAAGGAAAACTTCTAGACTGTAATACATTAATATTATTTGGATTGAGGTGTGATCTAAGTGGTGATTCGGCTATAATGAGAGTTATTATTGTTTTTAAATGGAAACAGGTCAGATGGCGACATCTAACTAAACAATAGGGAAATCCTGCTGAACCTAAGTCACAAAATTTACATATAGTATTTACCATAAAATACTTTTTTTAAGGAGAGTTTATGTCTAATAAAAAGAGAGTAAATATGAATTTACAATGGATAACCATTGTATTTTTTACTACATTTATATTGTCTATGACCTTTTCGTATGTTTCTACAGTAGTAATGGAGAATATACATTTAGGAATAGCAATTTTTATGCTAATTGTTATTATTTTAATTGGTGTTTTATTTGATATGATTGCAGTTGCCATAGCAGCTGTAGATATTGAAGCGTTAAGAGCAAAAGCTTCTATGAAACAAAAGGGAGCAAAAACAGCAATAAAATTAGCAATGCATGCAGATAGAGTATCTAGCGTATGTGCAGATTTAGTTGGAGATGTTTTTGGTATATTAACAGGTAGTGTTGGTGTATTAATTGCATTACAAATTTCAAATACCTATGATTTTAGTTTAGCGCTTGTTACATTAGTTGTTGGTGGTGTAATAGCATCATTAACTGTAACTGCTAAAGCGTTAGAAAAACAGTTAGCATTAAAAAATGCAAATGAAATAATATATTTTGTTGGTAAAATATTAGAATTTTATAAAAAATAAATATATTTATCCTTTATTTTGAAAACGAAGTAAAGGAGTTTTTTTATGCAAAAAAATAAAATAATAAAAAACATGATAAATAAAAAAAGAAAAAGATGTACTATTGTTAATTTAAAATAAATATGTTAGTATATATTTGAGGTTATAAAATGAATATAGAATATTTAAATAAAATAAAATTAGAAGCAAGAAATGAATATATACCTATAGTTTTAGATGATACTTTGGAATATATATTAAATTTGTTTGATAAAAAAATAGATAGTATTTTAGAAATTGGTACATGTATTGGTTATTCATCAGCATGCTTTACTCAATTATTAACAGAAAATGGCAAAATTGATACAATGGAAATAGAAGATATTCGTGTTCAGCAAGCAAATGAAAATTTAAGTATTCTTGGTGTTAAGGATAAAATAAACATTATACAAGGGGATGCAATAGATATGTTGCCAACATTAATAAATGCAAATAAAAAATATGATTTTATATTTATTGATGCAGCAAAGGGGAAATATTTAGAATTCTTTAATTATAGTTTACAATTATTAAAAGATAGTGGTATAATAATCGCAGATAATGTCTTATACAAAGGAATGGTTATGAATGGGTATAATGGACATAAACATAGAACAGCTGTAACGAAACTTAGAAATTACATAGATTATATAACACATTTAAAAGGATATAAATCAGAAATAATAGATATAGGTGATGGAATATCAGTTACAAAGAGAATGTAACAGAATAAATAGAATATCAAGAATATAAGAAGTGAATTATAAATGTATATTTCTTGCTTGAGAAGTCTTTATTATATTGTTAATATCAAAAGTTATTAATAATTAAGGAGGAATTTTATGAAGGAAAAAGTTGAAGAACAAAATGTAGTAGAGCAGAAGGAGTATTGGAAACGAGTAATATTTAAAATATTACAAGTATTCTTAGTATTTGTTGCGTTAATATTGGCTGTTAAATGTGCAGTATTCTTGCTACCATTTTTAATAGCAATAATTGTAAATTGGATTATTAATCCTGTTGTTAGATTTTTTAAAGAAAAATGTAAAATGGGACATAAACTTTCGGTGATATTATCTGTAGTTTTAGTTATAGCAGTATTAGGAACACTTATAACATTGGGTATTTTTAAGCTAACCGATGAAGTATATGATTTTGTTGTACAAATACCTGATTATGTAGATTCAATTTTACCAACTGCAACATTAATATTATCTCAAATTGAAGAAGTATTTATAGATTTACCTGATACAATTACTGAAAAGTATTATGATTCAATTAATGATATTGGTAACTTTATAATAGATAGAGCGGCTGATATAGCTAAATCAATTGGTAAAGGAATAATTAGTTTACCAGAAATTTTAATTTATATAATTGTTACAATTTTAGCAACATTATTTATTGGTTTAGATAAAACATATATAAAGGAAATATTTGCACACCAATTACCAGATAAGTGGAACAAGACTATAAGAGATGTATATGATAATGTATTTAAAGCAATAATAGCATATATGAAAGCTGTATTTACGATAATATTCATAACATTCTGTGAACTATTAGTTGGATTAACTATTATAGATTTAATTGGATTTAATATTAATTACGTATTAGCAGTTGCTGTAGTTGTAGCTATAGTTGATGCATTGCCAATATTAGGTTGTGGAACTGTATTGATACCATGGGCAGTAATATTAGCTATAACTGGAAATATAAGTATGGCAATAGCAATATTTGTATTATATTTGGTTATAACAGTTGTTAGACAATTAATTGAGCCAAAGATCGTATCACATAATATTGGAGTACATCCTATAATAACTTTATTAGCAATGTTTATTGGATTTAAGCTATTTGGATTAATAGGATTAATATTTGGACCTATTACAGTATTTATATTAAAAGGTATTTTTGCAAAACAATTAGAAAAAGGATTTTTTAGGGATATATTTGAGAAACCAAAAGTTAATAAAGAAATATCTGAATAAATTATTAAAAAGTTGTATTATTTGAAAAAATATACAACTTTTTATATTTTTTATTGTATAATAAGTGAGGAGGAATGATTATATATGTATAAAAAAGGGAATTCGTTATTAATTGTAATAGCAATATTGGTATTAGCATTAATTGGAGTGGGAACATATTATTATATTTCAACACAAACAGAAAATGTTAATTTACCAGAAAATGGAGCTACAAATATTCCACAAGGAATTGTAGCAGGTGATTATAATATCTTTAAAGGTATTGTTCAAGAAATAAATGGAGATAATGCAATTGTAAAACCAAATGTAAACGAAAGTATATTAAAATCATCAGATAAAATTAGTATTAGTTTAATGGGTGGGAAATACAATGTAGGAGAAGAAGTAGAGGTAACATATGCTGGTCCTGTAATGGAATCATATCCAGCACAAGTAAATGTGTTAAGAATTGAATTGGTTAAGTATTCACAATCAGCTGCTTTATATACAAGATTAATAGAAAATCTTATAACTGAAGATAATGCATTAAATCCTAATGAGGATGAATTTATTGCAATAGATTTCACTAATTTTAAAACAGTAAAAGGGGAAGTTTTACCACAAGAAGATAAAGATGCAATAGTTAGTTTTTTAGGCAATTACCATAAAAATATTAAAGTAGCAACCTTAAAAGAATTAGAAACACAAGGATATTTTGATAGTGAAAATCTTATTCTTGATGGAATTTTAATTTCTATTTCAAAAATAGATATCAAGAGTGAAAAGAATGTAATTGTTGATATGATAAAATATAGAAGTGGATTAGGAGCAATATTCCCAACATATGATGCAAAATATAAAAATGGTCAATGGACATATGAAATAACAAGCATGGCTATTAGTTAGGAGATAAGTATGGAAAATGATAAAGAGTTATATAAAAGTTTTTTAGATGGCAATAGTGAGTCATTTGAAAAAATAGTATTAAAATATAAAGATAGTATTATATACTTTATATCAAGGTATACAAAAGATATAGATATTGCAGAGGATATATCACAAGATGTTTTTGTGTATATACTTTTGAATAAAGAAAAATATGATTTTAATTATTCATTAAAAACATATTTGTATATAATTGCTAAGTCTAGAGCGATAAATTATATAAAAAAAGAAAGTAAAGTTGTAAGCTTTGATGAAATAGAAAAGTTTTGTTCCGAAGACGAAGAGTTAGAAGAAAAAATATTTAAAGATAATAAAGCTACACAATTAAGAAAACATATAAAAGAGTTGAAACCAGATTATCAAGCAATAATATATTTATTAGATATTGAAGAATATGGTTATTCAGAAGTTGCAGAAATAATGAATAAAAGTGTAATACAAATTAAAACTTTAGCGCATAATGCACGTGAAAAGTTGAAAAAAGTTTGTAGAAAGGAAAGTGCTGTTTATGAAGGATAATAAAGAATATATGAAAGATGTATATAATAAAATTGAACAAGAAAAAAATAATATATCAGAATTTTATAAAACAAACATTGGCACATCTAAAAGACCCAAAATGTTTAATATGGTTGCATCATTATTGTTAGCAACAGTTATATTAACAACAGGTACATTTGCTGGAATAGAGATATATAAAGGGATAACTGTAACCCCAGCATTTCAACAAGATGTTAATTCAAATACAAATGTTTTATGGTGTGGTACATTTCAATTGATATGGAATGATTTAATGGATATATATACAAAAGGTGAACCAGTTGAATTTATTGGTTATGAATCAGCATTAGCTAATGAATTAAATAAAAGAAGTTTTACTTCAGATATGTTATCTTCTGATTCATACTATAAAGTATATGGGTTGCAAACATTAGCATTAAAAGAACAAATTGAAAAGGATTTAAAAGAAAAGTTCAATGAAAATAGTAGGATTCTAGATAATTTTAGTTGGAATAATGAGGACTATTTATTATATTGTATGCTTAAAAAGGAATTTAATTTCTTAAAACCTTTTGACCAATTAGAAAAAGATTATTTTGCTAATAGTGATATGATAGTAAAATATTTTGGTATTAATGAAAATTCAAGTAAAGAATTATATGATAATGTAGAAGTATTATGGTATAACAATAATAAAGATTTTGCAGTGAAGTTATTTACAAAGGAAAATGAAGAGGTAATATTATATAGAACTAATGAAGATAAATCTTTAGATGCTTTATATAGTGATGTATCTATAAAATCCAATAATTATACAGAGAATAAGAAATTTTTAAAATCGGATACATTAAAAGTTCCATATATGGAAGTAGATAAAGTATTATCATATGATGACATTTGTGGGCATCAGATTAAGGGTACAGATTATTTAATAGAAAAAGCAATACAAACAATTAAGTTTAATTTAGATAATAAAGGTGGGAAATTAGTAAGTGAAGCTGCTATGCAAGTTGATTGTACAGCGCTTTTACCAGAAGAAGTAATGCCAAGACATTTTGATTTTACAGATGAATATGTTATATTTTTAAAAGAAGCAAGTAAAGAAAAACCATATTTTGCATCAAAAGTTATTGATAATGAAATGCTTGTAAAATAATATAATAATAAAAAATTAATAGTTTAAAGAAAAATATGAGTCAAACTTGACTCATATTTTTAATATTTTAAAATAAATAATATTGATTTTAATACTTATTACTGCAATCAATTTAAAAAAAGAGCTAAATGAGCTATTGCATTTTTTGTAAGTTATCAAAAATCTATATATGGTATTGATTTTATGAAAGATTTGACATAAAATAATATCATTGAAAGGGAGTGTTAAAATGCCAAAAGTTACAACAACAGAAATGTTTAAAAAGGCACAAGAAGGTAAATATGCGATTGGAGCATTTAATATTAATAATATGGAGATTATACAAGCGGTAGTTAATGCTGCGGATAAAGAAAGATCTCCTTTAATTTTAGCAATTTCACCATCTGCTATAAAATATGCAGGATTGGATTATTTAATGGTATTATGTAATAAAGCAATAGAGAATACAGACATACCGATAGCAATTCATTTAGATCATGGAATGGATTTTGAAACATGTAAAAAATGTATTGATATAGGTTTTTCATCAGTAATGATTGATGGTTCTAAATTATCTTATGAAGAAAACATAGCGCTAACAAGACAAGTTGTAGATTATGCACATGAAAGAGGTGTAGTAGTAGAAGCTGAATTAGGAAAACTTGCAGGAATTGAAGGTGATGAAGTAAGTGTTGCAGAAAGTGATGCCGCATTTACTGATCCTGAACAAGCTTGGGATTTTATTGAAAAGTCTGGTTGTGATTCATTAGCTGTAGCTATAGGCACAAGTCATGGTGCATATAAATTTAAATCTGAACCTAGATTACGTTTTGATATATTACAAAGAATAATTGAAAAAGTAAACGGTACACCATTAGTTTTACATGGGGCGTCAAGTGTAATGCAAGAATATTTAGATATATGTAATGCAAATGGAGGTAATATTCCAAATGCAAAAGGCGTACCACCTGAAATGTTACAAAAAGCAGGTGAAATGGGTATACAAAAAATTAATGCAGATACAGATATTAGATTAACAATGACAGCTGGAATTAGAAAATTTTTAAAGGAAAATCCAGATACAATTGATGTTAGAGCTTATACAGGTTTAGCAAGAGATATGATTGAAGAAATGATTAGAAATAAAATTAAGAATGATATGCATTCTAATAATAAAATTTAAAGGGGGAATTAATTATGTCAGTTAAAGTTGGGATTAATGGTTTTGGAAGAATAGGTAAATTAGCATTTCAAGCAACATTAGATAAAGATGTAGATGTAGTAGCAATTAATGATCCTTTTATTGATCCTGCATATATGATATATATGTTAAAACATGATACAATACAGGGTGGATTTAAAGGGGATTTACAATGTGATGAAGGTGGAATTATAGTTAATGGAAAATATATAAAAGTATTTTCTGAAAAAGATCCTGTAAATATTCCTTGGGGTGGTGTTGGTGCAGAATATATTTTAGAATGTACTGGCTTATTTACAACAAATGAAACCGCAGATGCACATTTAAAAGCTGGTGCTAAAAAAGTTATCATTAGTGCGCCATCAAAAGATGCTCCAATGTTTGTAATGGGTGTAAATAATGAAACATATACAAAAGATATGAATATTATTTCAAATGCTTCTTGTACAACAAACTGTTTAGCACCTTTAGCAAAAGTTATAAATGATAAATTCGGAATTGTTGAAGGTTTAATGACAACAGTTCATTCAATTACTGCAACACAAAAAACAGTTGATGGTCCATCAAAAAAAGATTGGAGAGGTGGTAGAGCAGCATCATATAATATTATTCCATCATCAACAGGAGCTGCAAAAGCAGTTGGTAAAGTTATTCCTGCATTAAATGGTAAACTAACAGGTATGGCCTTCAGAGTACCAACAGCAGATGTATCAGTTGTAGATTTAACATGTAAATTAGAAAGAGGAGCTTCATACGAAGAAATTTGCAAAGCTGTAAAAGAATCATCAGAAAATGAATTAAAAGGTATATTAGGTTATACAAATGAAGATTTAGTATCATCAGATTTTATTCATAATTCACATACTTCAATATTTGATGAAAAAGCAGGTATTGCTTTAAATGATAATTTTGTAAAGCTAGTTGCATGGTATGATAATGAATGGGGTTATTCAAATAAATTAGTAGATTTAACTGTATACATTGCGGGTGTAGATAATAATTAATTGGAGGATAATATGTCAATAAATAAAAAAACAATAGAAGATATTGATGTCAAAAATAAAAAGGTATTAGTTAGATGTGATTTTAATGTACCACAAGATGATGACGGAAATATAACTGATGATAAAAGAATTGTTGAATCATTAAAAACAATTAAATATTTAATTGATAATAATGCAAAAATAATTTTATGTTCACATCTTGGAAGACCAAAAGGTGAATTTAATGAAAAGTATTCATTAAAACCAATAGCAAAAAGGTTATCAGAATTATTAAATATAAAAGTGAAAATGGCAACAGATGTTATAGGAGAAAATGCAAAAAAATTAGTATCAGAATTGAATGACGGAGAAGTAATGTTACTTGAAAATGTAAGATTTCATAAAGAAGAAGAAGAAAATGATCTTATATTTGCAAAAGAGTTAGCAAATTTTGCTGAAATATATGTAAATGATGCATTTGGTACAGCACATAGGGCTCATGCGTCAACAGCTGGTGTTGCAAATTATTTACCAGCAGTAGCAGGATACTTAATTGAAAAAGAGATAGATATATTAGGTGGGGTATTAGATAATCCACAAAGACCATTTGTAGCAATATTAGGTGGTAAAAAAGTATCAGATAAAATTGGAGTTATAGAAAATTTAATAAATAAAGCAGATAGCATAATTATTGGTGGAGGAATGGCTTATACATTTTTTAAAGCACAGGGATTTGAAATTGGTAAATCAATTTGTGAAGAAGATAGGTTAGAATTAGCAAAGGAATTACTTGAAAAAGCAAATAGTAAAAATGTAAAAATATTGTTACCAGTAGATATTGTTTGTACAAATGAAATATCTGAAAATGGTAATGCTATAACAGTAGAGGCAAATAATATACCGGCAGATTTTATAGGCGTAGATATTGGAGAAAAAACGATAGAAGTTTTTGCGCATGAATTAGAAAAAGCAAAAACTATTATGTGGAATGGACCAATGGGTGTATTTGAAATAGATAAATTTGCAAAAGGTACAAATGCTATTGCAAGAGTGTTAGCTAATTTAGATGCAATAACAATTATTGGTGGAGGAGATAGTGCCTCTGCAATAGAAAAATGTGGTTTAGCAGATAAAATGACACATATATCTACAGGTGGAGGGGCATCTTTAGAGTATATTGAAGGAAAAGTATTACCAGGAATTGAGTGTTTAAATAATAAATGATTGCTATAAAAGTTTTTTTATGTTATAATAAAACGGTAATATAAAATTTTAAAAAACTCTGATTAATTATTTAGAAAATGGAGAAAAAAATGAGAAGAAAAGTTATTGCTGGAAACTGGAAAATGAACAAAGATTTTGGTGAAGTAGAACAGTTCTTTGTAGGTACAAATGGAGTTTCTTTTTGTGATTCAATAAGAGGCACGAAAAATGAAGTAATTATTTGTCCACCGTTTATTGATATAGCACAAACAGTAAGATTTACTGAAGGTTCAAACATTCATGTAGGTGCACAGAATTGTTATTTCGAAAAAAATGGAGCATACACTGGCGAAACATCAGCATCAATGTTAATTGGTGCTAATGTAGAGTATGTAATAATTGGACATTCAGAAAGAAGGCAATACTTTAATGAAACTAACGAAATTGTTAGCTTTAAAGTAAATGCTGCTTTAAAAGTTGGATTAAAACCAATTATTTGTGTAGGTGAAACATTAAAAGAAAGACAAGAAGGTGTTCAAAAGCAGGTAATTGAAAATCAAGTAAGATCTTCATTACCATCAATAAGTGATTTATCTAATGTGATGATTGCTTATGAACCAATTTGGGCAATTGGAACTGGTAAAACCGCAACTCCAAAAGATGCAAATGAAGCAATTAAATTTATTCGTAGTATTGTAAAAGATATGTATGATAATGATGTTGCTAATGATGTAATCATTTTGTATGGTGGAAGTGTAAAAGCATCTAATGCTAAAGCATTATTTGAAATGCCAGACATTGATGGTGGGTTAGTTGGTGGAGCAAGCCTTGACCCGATTGAATTTGCTGAAATAGTAAATTTTAATAAAAAACAAGTTTAAAAACTTGTTTTTTATTTATGTATTTGCACAAAATATATAAATTGTATATAATTAATAATAGAATGGAGAAATAATAATGAAAGTTTTATTAGGAATGAGTGGAGGCGTTGATAGTGCTGTTTCAGCTGTTTTGTTGCAAGAACAGGGGTATGAAGTAATTGGTGCTACTATGAAAGTTAATATTAATCAAGAAAAAGATATACAAGATGCTAAAAAAGTTTGTGATCAATTGGGGATACAACATTTTGTTTTTGATTATATAAAAGAATTTAAAGAATATGTTATATCATATTTTGTAAATTCATATTTAAATTGTGAAACACCAAATCCTTGTATTGAATGTAATAAATTTTTAAAGTTTAACTTATTATATAAAGAAGCTAAAAAATTAGGTTGCGATTTTTTAGCAACAGGTCATTATGCAAAAGTTGAATTTGTTGA
>JAQVRJ010000010.1 GCA_028701115.1 Clostridia bacterium | reverse complement strand
ATTATCTAATACATTTTATGATATATTTAGTTTTATATTATCAGTGTTAATAATATCTGCATATAATTTTGTATTAACATTATTTATACATCCAATATTAAGTTCTAAAATTAAAGAGAGTAATAATGAAACGAGAATAATTAGAAAATATTAAGAGGAGAAAAATGGAAAGTTATAAAAAGAAAATTGTTTTTTCTGAACGTTATATTTTTTTATACATAATTGTTTTCTTAGTAGCAATTGTTTTGATTTCTACTCTTTTTTATTTGCAGATTATTAAAGGTGAAGAATATAGGACTCAATCAAATAATAGATTATTAAGAGAAAATGTTGTTCAAGCACCAAGAGGAGATATATTAGATAGAAATAATAATGTTTTAGTATCAAACAAAATGGGATTTAGCTTAATGCTATATAAAATAAATATTTCTACAGAAAAATTAAATGAAAGTCTTTTAAAGATTACAAATATATTAATAAAAAATGGAGACAAATATGTTAACACATTACCAATAGGTTTTGATGAAAATGGTAATGTAATATTTACAAATTCAGAAGAGAACCAAGTTATTTGGAAAGAAAATTATAAATATAATTCAGAAGATACAGCTTATGATGTGCTTCTGAAATTAAAAGAAAAATATAAAATACAAAATGAAGATTTACAAGAAGTTAGAATAATTGCAGGTCAACGTTTCGATATAGAGAAAACAGGTTATGGAGCATTTTATCCTTACCAAATATCTTCAAATATTTCAAGACAAACAATTAATGAAATAGAAGAACAAAATGATAATTTTCCTGGAATTAATATTTCAACGATACCATTAAGAATGTATACGATGGGAAGTTTTGCAGCACATATTTTAGGATATACAGGGTCAGTATCAATAGATGATTTAAAAAATAATTCGATTTATTCTCGAAATGATATAATTGGAAGATCTGGTATTGAATATGTATTTGAAAAGTATTTAAAAGGTACTAATGGTATTAAAAAAGTTGAAATGGATTTTAACGGAAAAATAAATGAAGAATATGAAGTTGATCCAAGTATAAAAGGTAATGATGTTATATTAACAATAGATGGAAATTTACAAAAAGTTGCAGAAGAAAAGCTAAAAGATAATATTGAAAAAATATCTTCAGGCGGATTCAAGTATAAATATGAAGATGCTAATGCTGGTTCAGTTATTGTTATGGATGTTAATACAGGTGAAATTTTAGCAATGGCAAGTTATCCTACTTATGATCCAAGTTTATTTATTGGTGGAATAAGTACAAAAGAGTGGAATACACTTATAAATAATGGTGCAAAACCATTATATGATAGAACAATACAGGCATCGTATGCTCCAGGTTCAACATTTAAAATGGTAAGTGCTATTGCAGCTTTAGAAAGTAATAGTATTGGAATTTATGATGAGATAGAAGATTTAGGGATATATGATAAAGGACATAGGCCACAATGTTGGTATTATACAAGTTATGGTTTAACGCATAAATTAGTAAATGTAAGTAAAGCTATAAAGACATCATGTAATTACTATTTTTATGAAGTAGGATATAGGATGGGAATAGATACAATTTCAAGATATGCTAGTTATTTTGGATTAGGAACTAAAACTGGTATTGAATTACCAGGAGAAATTTCTGGTATATTAGCTAGTAGAGAATATGCAAATAGTAAAGGTAATGAATGGTATGTTGCGGATACATTAAGTGCAGTTATTGGTCAATCATATAATTCATTTACACCAATACAAATTGCAACATATATATCTATATTATCTAATGGTGGATATAAAATTAAGCCAACAATTATAAAGGATGTTGTTACGCCAGATGGATTAAGCTATAATAAAGAAGAAATAAAAGCAGATATAAATAATTTATTAGGAATAGAAGCAAAAAATGTAGAACAATTAGTATTTTCACAAGAAAATGTTAATGCTGTATTACAAGGAATGAGAGATGTTACAGATGAAACAGGTGGAACAGCTTATGGAGTATTTAAAAGTTTATCTGTAACTGTTGGAGGAAAAACAGGAACAGCTGAAGCTTCATCTGGTTCGAATAATGGCATATTTGTTGGATTTGCACCATATGAAAAACCAGAAATTGCAGTTGTTGTTATAGTTGAGCATGGAGGACATGGTTCGTATGCTGCAGAAGTTGTAAGAGACATAATGAAAGAATATTTTGGAGAGAGATCAGATAATCTAGTAGATGATAAAACAATAGATACTTTATCTCCTGCGTTAGATTAGAAAGGAATAATTATGCAAGAAAAAATTGTGAGAACATTTAGTATAGTAGTGTTAATAACAATAATATCTAAAGTATTAGGATTACTTCGTGATATAGTTTTTGCATATTATTTTGGTACTGGATATGAGGCAACAGCATATTTTACAGCAATTAGAATACCAACACAATTATTAGATATTGGGTTAAGTGCAGCAATTACTGCAACATTTATACCAGTGTTTAACAAAGTGATGTTTAAATCCGGAAAAGATATTGCAAATAGTTTTGCAAATAATTTTATAAATATTATTGCAGTTATTACAACATTAATATCTGTATTAGGAATAATTTTTGCAGAGCCAATTGTTGAATTACTTGCTGGTGGTTTTGATGGAAAAACATTTGCTTTAACAGTAGATTTAATACGAATTACATTTCCAATGATAATATTTACAGCAGTTGCATTTTCGTTTGTTGGTTTTTTACAATCACATAATGAATTTAAAATTCCGGCAATGATAAGTGCAATATCTAATATAGCCATAATAGTATATTTAATTATATTTCATGAAATGTTTGGAATATATGGATTGTCTATATTCATGTTAATAGCATGGTCTTTGCAAGTAATAATACAAATACCATATGCTTTAAAAAAAGGATATAGATTTAAGTGGAAAATAAATTTTAAAGATGAGAATATTAAAAATGTATTTAAATTAGCAATACCAATAATTATTAGTACATCAGTTATACCAATAAATATTTTAGTATCTACAAGAATTGCATCAGGCATGGGGGATGAAGCAGTAGCAATACTTGAATATGGATACAAATTGTTTTTGGTAGCAGTAGGAGTATTTGTTTATGCAATTGGAAATATTATATTCCCTGAATTTTCAAGGTTAAGTATAGATAAAGAAAAGAAAAATGAATTTATACAGTTGATAAAAAGAGGGTTGCGTGGTATGGTGTTTATTCTAATACCATTTACAATAGGATTTATATTATATAGGACAGATTTAGTATCTTTATTATATGAACATGGCGAATTTGATTCAGTATCTACAATGTTAACGTCAAATGTATTATTTTATTATGCAATAGGTATGCTTGGTTTTGGTTTTGTAGAAATTATGAATAAAGTATTTTATGCAAAACAAGATACAAAAACACCTGTTATTGTTGGTGTAATAATGATATGTATAAATATTGTGTTGTGTATAGTATTATCTAATATTTTAGGATTAAATGGTTTAGCTTTAGCAACATCATGTACTTTCTTATTACATGGTTTAATATTATTGATATGCGCAAATGTTCAAATAAAGAATATATTAGATATGAATTCTGTTAAATATGTAATTAAAATATTGTTGGCAACTGTATTAATGGCAATGTCTGTAATACTTGTAAACAATATGATTGGTCAGATATTATTGAGTGGGGTAATTGAGCAAATAATTAAATTAATTACAGGAACAGTTATTGGGATATTAGTATATTTTGTTATTTTAGATATGTTTGAAATAGAAGAATTAAAAATGTTAAAAAAAAATAAAAAGAAAATTAAGTAACGAAAAATGAAAATGTTATTAAACATTTTCATTTTTTATATATTAATTAAGAATCTACCAGAATTATATTTGGAGAGTCTCGTGCACATGTTTCATAATTGCAATTGCATTTATTAGGGCAAGTTGCACAAGGAGAGGGTCTCTGCAGGACGTGAATGTAATGCTGGCGGATAAATACTTTTCTTTCGTGGCGGGCTAAATATGGAAGCTTGACACCGTTTTTATTGAATTTGTTTTTTATCATTTTTTACTTTTCCATGCATTATACCATATTAATGGTAGTGTAATATGCAAAAAATCTATTACGTAACTATTATATGACATTTTTTTAAGCATTTCAATATTTTTTGTAATTTTACTTGTTAAAATAAGCTTTTTTTGATAATATATATTTAATTAATTGGGATAATGGGGGCTAAAAGTGAACACAATAAAAAATAGCTATGTGTATAAAATGATTGAAAGTTTTATACTAGCATTAGAAAAATCAATTAAAAATAGTTTTATCTATCATTTATTAACAAAAGAAGTTAATTTTGAAGAAAAAATAGATAATAGTTTAATAATGAAGGTTATATATTCTATTATACAGTTTTTTAGAAAAATCTTTTGTTTTATAAAATTAGATAAAGTATTTAGTAATAGTATATTTAGAAAAACATATATATGGTTAGCATTGTTATTTGCAGTAGTGCCATTTATACCAACAATGGCAACTGTATTTGGTTGTATATTTGTAATCTGCACATTTATATTAAATATTATGTGCACACCGAATTTTAAATTTAGGTATACACCGGTAAATATTTGGGTTGCATTGTTTTTGTTAATATATGTAGTTTGTGCATGTGTATCTTTAATTCCAATGGCAAGTATAAAGGTATTAGCTGTTGTAGGAATATATATATTAATGTATTTTGTAGTTATAAATTCTATCGAAACAAGAAAACAGATTAATACAATGATATATGTTTTTGTATTTGGTGGATTAGTAGTTGCATTGTATGGTATATACCAATATTTATTTGGTAATACATTAGCAACATCATGGATAGATAGAGAATTGTTTGAAGGAATGAAAACAAGAGTATATTCAACATTTGAAAATCCAAATGTTTTAGCAGAATATTTATTATTGGTTATACCTTTATGCATAAGTTTGTGTATAGCAAGTAAAAAATGGTCAAGCAGGATTGCTTTTGGTATAATTGCTTGTATATTTTTAGTATGTTTAGCTGTAACTTTTTCAAGAGGTAGTTATATTGGAATATTAGTAGCAGGAGTTGTATTTGCCTTAATATTAAATTTACGATTTATTTTTTTATTTATTGCTGGATTAGTTGCTTTACCTTTTGTTTTACCACAGTCTATAATTTCTAGATTTAGTAGTATAACAAATTTAGGAGATTCATCAACACAATATAGGTTGTCAATTTGGCAAAGCAGTGTAGCAATTATAAAAGATTATTGGTATAAGCCAATAGGACAAAGTACAGATGTATTTAAGAGCGTGTATCCAATATATGCACAAAATGGAGTTAGTGCTGAACATGCGCATAACTGGTATTTACAAAATATTGTTGAAACAGGTATATTAGGATTTATTGTTTTAATTGGTATAATTTATAGATTTTTCCAATATATATTTAATGGAATTAAGAAGGCAACTAATTTTGCAGATAAGATAATATTAATAGGATTTGCATCAGGTCTAGTAGGATATATGATAGAAGGTATTTTTGATAACGTATGGTATAATTATAGGGTTATATTAATATTTTGGATATTTATTGCATTAGCTGTTCGATACAAGAAATTTATCGATGAGGAAGAGAGGATGCTTAATGATTAAGGTATTAAATGTAATTAGTGACACAAACATTGGTGGAGCAGGTAAAGATGTCGTAACATATTGTAACAACTATAATAAAAAGAAAATAGATTTAGTTGTTGTGTTACCATTAAATAGTTTATTAAAACCTCAGATTGAACAAACAGGTGTAAGAATTATTGAAGTTAATGGTATGAAAGATAAGTCATTGGATCTTTTAGCAATACCTAAACTTTTATCTATATTTAAAAAAGAAAAACCAGATATAGTTCATACTCATGCAAGTTTTTCTGCTCGTATAGCGGCTAGATTATGCAAGAATGTTAAAATTGTATTTACAAAACATTGCGTTTTCCCAGGTGGAAAGTTATATAGTTATTCTTTTGTAAGAAAACTAAATGGATTGTTAAATAAATGTTTTGCAGATAAAATTATTGCATCAGCTGAAATGGCAAAAGGATTTTTGGTAGCTCAAGGCAATGATGAAAAGATTATTGATGTTGTATTAAATGGCGTAGATAAAATAAATGAAATACCAGAAGAAAAAAAAGCATTTGTTAGAAAACTATATGGTATAAATGAAAAAGATATTGTTATTGGAATGTTAGCAAGAATAGAAAAATTAAAAGGCCATGACTATTTTGTAGAATCTGCAAGAACATTAATAGATAAAGGTTATACTAATGTAAAGTTTTTAATAATTGGAATGGGCTCATATGAAAATGAAATTAAAGCTATGGTTAAAAAATTGGATTTAGAAAAGTATATTATATTTACAGGATTTGTTTCGAATGTTGAAGAAATATTAAATATATTAGATATACAAGTTAATGCTTCATATATATCTGAAACTACATGCTTATCTTTATTAGAAGGAATGAGTTTAGGAATACCAGCAGTAGCAACTGATTGCGGAGGTAATGCATGTGTAATTCGTACAGGCCAAAATGGAATCATTGTTGAAAAAGAAAGTGCTGATGAATTAGTAAAAGGTATAGTGTGGTTATTAGAAGATAAACAAAGATTACAAGAAATAAAAAAAGAAGCTATATATATATATGAAAAAGAATTTACATCAAAAAGATATGCAGAAGGTTTTGAAAAAGTTTATGAAAGTTTGGTGAATAAAAGTGAATAAAAAATTATTTAATAGATTTAATTTAATAGATATTGTGCTTGTTGTTATAGCTTTAGGGTTAGTTCTCGTAGCATATTTATTATTTGGTAATAAAGTAGTAGGAACATCAGATAGCCAAAAATATTCATATCAATATGAGTTGCAAAATATTTATGAGAGTGTTGCAAATAATATTAAAATTGGAGATAAGATGTATGATAATGAAACAAATGAATATTTAGGTGTAATTACAGCTGTAGCGATTAATCCATATAAAGTGCTATCACCAAATTTAAAAGATGGGTTAATGATGTATACAGAAATACCAGATAGATTTGTTGCATTAATAACATTAGAAAATGATTTAATAGATACAGGAAGACATTTAGCAACAAATGAAGATTATGTAATTAAAACTGGTAAACAAATATTTTCTCGAGGATCTAGTTTTGCAGGTGGAGGATATATTGTATTTATAGAAAGGTTAGATAACAATGAAAATAATTAAAGATAAAAAGTTATTTGGTAAATTAAATATTGTAGATGTTATATTGATAATTGTTATTTTAATTTTAATAGTTGGAGTTGTATATAAATTATCAGATAAAGAAATTGCTGTTTCAAAAAATAATCAAGTATTTAATTATACTGTAAAGGTACAAAATGTTAGACCAACAAGTGCAGATATTTTAAAAGTTGGAGATATAGTTTATGAAAAAGTTTCAGGAACACAAATTGGTAAAGTAATAAATATTGTATCAAATGTTGCACAAACAGATATGGAAATGTATAATGGTAATATAGAAAAAAAAGAAATTGACGGAAGAATAGATATGCTAATCGAAATACAAACAGATGGAATAATAAATAATAATGAGTATCTTGCAAATGGATTAATTAGAATTCTTTATGGTTCAAATTTACAAATGCAAACAAAATATTTAGATTGTACAGGAGTAATAATTAATATTAAAGCAATGGAGGAATAACTATGAAAGTATTATTAGCTGCAATGGGATTAGGTATAGGTGGTGCTGAAACTCATATAGTTGAATTATCTAAAGGGCTAAAGAAAAAAGGAATTGATGTAGTAGTAGCTTCAAATGGTGGAGAATATGTAAAAGAATTAGAAAATGCTGGTATTATACATTATATCGTTCCAATGCATAATAAAAATATTTTTAATGTTATAAAATCATATAGCTTGTTAAAAAATATAATAACTAAAGAAAAAATTAATATAGTTCATGGTCATGCGAGGATACCATCATTTATTTGTGCGTGCTTGCAAAAGGAAATGAATTTCCCATTTGTTACAACAGCTCATTGGACATTTACAACAAAACATGGTTTGAAATATATTACTAAATGGGGAGATAAAACTATTGCTGTTAGTGAAGATATTAAAAAATATTTATTAGATAATTATTCAAATATAAAAGAAGAAAATATTACTGTTACTGTTAATGGAATTGATACGGAAAAATTCTCAAAGAAAATTGCTTATGAAGATATATTAAAAGAATTTAATATTTATGATTCTAGTTTTAGGATTGTATATATTAGTAGATTAGATGATACAAGAGCATTAGTTGCCAAACAATTAATAAATATTACAGAAAAACTAAATGGGTTTAATGAAAAAATACAAGTTATTATAGTTGGTGGAGGAAATGTTTTTGATGAATTAAGTAAAAATGCAGATGAAGTAAATAAAAAAATAGGATCAAATGTAATTGTTATGACAGGTGCAAGATCAGATATAAATAAATTTGCAAATATGGCAGATATGTTTATTGGAGTAAGTAGATCTGCCTTAGAAGCAATGGCTTGTGAAAAACCAATAATTATTGCAGGAAATGAAGGATATATAGGAGTTTTTGATGAGACTAAATTAAATGTTGGAATTAGTACAAATTTTTGTTGTAGAGATACAAAAGATTCAACAGAAGAAATATTATATGAAGATATAGTTAAAATAATGGGTAATACTTTTGAAAACCTTGAAAAAATGGGAGAATATAATAAAGAAATTGTTGAAACATATTATTCTGTAGATAAAATGGTTAATGATACAATAGCTGTATATAATAGTTTTTATAATAAAAACATATAAAAACCTTGAAATATTGTAATAGAGTAATTTTGTGGTTAAAATAAGTATATTAGGATAAAGCATTTAAATTTTAATTCATTTGTTTATTTATAGCATTAATATATAAGTAAAATAAATAGCAAAATATCCAATAATTAGTGTAGAATAGTTGACAACAGCCTAAAAATATGTTAAAGTAATATAGCGTATATGGTTGTTGTCTTTTTTTTTGCATAAAAGATAAGAGCCTGTAATCCGTAAGTAAAAATGGAGGTGTCATTGTAAAATGAGAGAACAAGTTGTGTTAGAATGTACAGAATGTAAAAACAGAAATTATAATACTTTTAAGAACAAGAAAAATACTCCTGATAGAATTGAAATGAGTAAGTATTGTAAAGTTTGCAAAAAACATGTAATACATAAAGAAACAAAGTAGTAGTATTTATTGGAGGTAAATAAAATGGCGTTTAATAATATTAAGCAAGAATTAAAAAAAGTAATATGGCCAACAGGAAAACAAACAGCTCAAAAAACTTTAGCTGTTATAGCTTTAGTACTTTTAGTAAGTTTAATTGTTATTGTATTTGATTTTATACTTGTAAAAGGTAATGATTTAGCTATTGATACAGCCACAGGTGGAAAAGTTACAGAATATAAAACAGAAATGCAACAAAAATCAGATATACTAAATGAAATGAAAGCATATACAACAGATGCTGAATGGCAACAATATAATTCAATTGCATATTACATGACTGTTGAAGGGTTACAATCAGCTTTAGATGAATTAAAGAATAAAGCGGCAAGTGGTATTCCAGCAACAGGTACTGAAGAAGGTATAAATCCAGCAACAACTGCTGAATAATAAGGGGGAATGTAAATGCCTCAAGATAATAAAAATCTTGAACCTAAATGGTATGTAATACATACTTATTCTGGTTATGAAAATAATGTAAAAACAAATCTTGAAAAAATTATTGAACATAGAGGATTACAAGATATGATATTTGATGTTGTTGTTCCAATGGAAGAACAAATTGAAATTAAAGATGGTAAGACTAAATCAACAATAAAAAAAGTATTTCCAGGTTATGTTCTTATAAAAATGATTATGACAGATGAAACATGGTATATTGTTAGAAATACTCATGCTGTTACTTCATTCGTTGGTTCAGGTACAAAACCAGTTCCATTGACCGATGAAGAAATGAAAAATATGGGATTAATTGATTTAACAATTAATGTAGATTATGAAGTAAATGATAAAGTTAAAATTACAAGTGGACCATTAAAAGATTTTGTTGGTAGGGTAATTGAAATTAATAAATTAAAGAAGAAAGTAAAAGTTTTAGTATCAATGTTTGGTAGAGAAACAAATGTTGAATTAGATTTTTCACAAATACAAAAAATGTAAAAATAATATGACTCTAGTAGAAGGAGGTGTTATATATGGCAAAGAAAGTAATTAAAATAGTTAAATTGCAAATTGAAGCTGCAAAAGCTACACCAGCACCACCAGTAGGACCTGCATTGGGATCAACTGGTATAAATATAATGGATTTTGTAAAACAATTTAATGATAGAACTTCAAGTATGGCTGGATCAATAGTACCAGTTGTATTATCAGTTTATGAAGATAAATCATTTGATTTTATAACAAAAGTAGCTCCAGTATCATTCTTAATAAAGAAAACTGCAAAAATCGAAAAAGGATCAGCAAAACCTCAATTAGATAAAGTAGCAACTTTAACAACAGAAATGGTTAAGTCAATAGCAGAACAAAAAATGTCAGATTTAAATGCTGCATCATTAGAAACAGCAATGAGTATGGTAAAAGGAACTGCCAGAAGCATGGGAGTTGTCGTAAAAGACGAATAATTATGGGAGAGTTCAAACTCGTTAGGACCAAGGGAGGAAAATTATGAGAGGTAAAAGATATAAAGAGGCTTTAAAATTAGTTGAAGCATCAAAATATTATGAACCAAAAGAAGCATTAGATGTTATCATTAATATGCCAAAAGCAAAATTCGATGAAACAGTTGAATTACATGTTAAATTAGGCGTTGATTCTAAATATGCTGAACAACAAGTTAGAGGAGTTGTTGTATTACCACATGGAACAGGTAAAACTTTAAAAGTTTTAGTTTTCGCTAAAGGTGAAAAACTTGAAGAAGCAAAATCTGCTGGTGCAGATTTCGTTGGTGGTGAAGAATTAATTCCAAAGATAGAAAAAGAAAATTGGTTTGATTATGATGTTATAGTAGCTACACCAGATATGATGGGAGTAGTTGGTAGATTGGGTAAGGTATTAGGACCAAAAGGGTTAATGCCAAATCCAAAATCAGGAACTGTAACAATGGATGTAACAAAAGCTATAAAAGATATTAAATCAGGTAAAATTGAATACAGATTAGATAAAACTAATATAATTCATTGCCCAATTGGAAAAGTATCTTTTGGTATAGATAAATTAGTAGAAAACTTTGAAACTTTAATGTCAGCTATTGTAAAAGCAAAACCAGCTGCAGCTAAAGGTCAATACTTAAGAACTATATCATTAACAACAACAATGGGACCAGGATTAAAAGTAAATACAACTAAAATAGTTTAATAATTTAAAATAAATAGCCATAGACAGTAGGTATAAAAATAAATCCTACCGAGGCATAGAGAAAATATATCTTTATGCCAATGGCGTAAAGATTTTTTTTGAAAGGGGGAAACTAAATGCCTAATAAAGAAATATTAAAAAAGAAAGAAGAAGAAGTTAAAATAATTTCTGACAAAGTAAAAGGTTCAAAAGCTATTATAGTTGTTGAATACAGAGGCGTAAATGCTGAACAAATAACAAATATAAGAGCTGATTTAAGAAAATGTAATGCAGAATATAAAGTAACAAAGAACAACATTATCAAAAGAGGATTTGAAGATGCTGGAATAAAAGAATTAGATGATTCTTTTGTTGGACCAGTAGCTGTTGTATATGGAAAAGAAGATTATCTTGAACCTGCTAAAATATTATATAATTTTAGTAAAGACAATGAATTCTATAAAATTAAATCAGGAATAATTGATGGAAAAATAGTTACAGCAGAAGACATTATAACTCTTGCTAAATTACCATCAAGAGAAGTACTTATTGCACAATTGGCTGGATCATTACTTGCTACAGTTGGTAAATTAGCTATAGCAGTTGATCAAGTAAGAAAGCAAAAAGAAGAAGCTGTACAAGCTTAGTAGTTTAATAGATTTAAAAAAATTTAAGGAGGATTTTAAAATGGCAAACATAGAAAAAATGCTAGAAGAAATTGATAGCTTAACAGTTATCGAATTATCAGAATTAGTTAAAGGAATTGAAGAAAAATATGGTGTATCAGCAGTAGCAGCTGCAGCACCAGCTGCAGGTGCAGCTCCAGTTGAAGAAAAAGACTCATTTGATGTAGTTTTAACAGATGCAGGTGCTAACAAAATAGCAGCTATTAAAGTTGTAAGAGATGTTACAGGCTTAGGATTAAAAGAAGCTAAAGATTTAGTTGAAGGAGCTCCAAAGACGGTTAAAGAAAACGTTAAGAAAGAAGAAGCTGAAGAAATTGCTAATAAATTTAAAGAAGCAGGAGCAACTGTAGAATTAAAATAATATAAAAATTATTTTAATAATTTATTTAGGAATAAATATGTTTAAAGAATTATACAAAGGTATAATTCTTTTTTATTCAAAAATATTAATTTTAACTCAAGTATAATAATTAATACGTTTAATATAACATAATAATACAATTTAAGTATTTATTATATATACATATTCTTGTAAATATAAAAAATATTTAGTATAATATATACAACGGAGGGAAATTATGTATTTAATAGTTGGATTAGGTAATCCTGGAAAAGAATATGAAAAAACAAAACATAATACAGGATATATGGCAGTAGATTATATTGCTAATCAATTAAATTGCGATATAAAGAAAGATAAATTTAATGGAATGTATGTTAAAACAAAAATAGAAGATGAAGATGTTATATTGTTAAAGCCAACAACATATATGAATTTAAGTGGTGAATCTATAGTTCAATACTTAAATTATTTTGATATACCTGCTGAAAATCTTATTGTAATTTATGATGATAAAGATATAGATTTTGGTACAATAAAGATTAAACCAAATGGTTCAGCTGGAACACATAATGGTATGAAGTCTATTGTTCAATGTATTGGGACAATTGAATTCCCAAGAATACGTATAGGGATAAATTTAAAGACTGATATTGAAGATTTAGCAGATTATGTATTAAGCAATTATACAAAAGAACAACTTAATGAATTAAGTAATATTTATGGAGAAGTATATTTAGCAGTTATAGACATATTGAAAGGTAATATTGCTATAGCTATGAATAAATACAATTGAGGAAACAAAATGAGAGAAGTGTATGTAAATAAATATAAAAAAAGAATTGAATTAATAATAGTTGAGGATAATGATATTTCAGAATATTATGATTTAGATGATGAACATTCTAAATCATTAGAGGGGAATATTTATGTTGGAATTGTTAGAAATGTAGTTGAAGGAATGCAATCGTTTTTTATAGATATAGGGCAAAAGAAAAATGGATTTTTATTTTTTAATGATTTGCAAGAAAAACAGGATGGAATATATAAAAAAGACGAAATAGATAATATTAAAGTCCTAAATAAATTAAATGTAGGACAAAGAGTATTAGTGCAAGTAAAAAAAGAACCTATCGGAACGAAGGGTGCAAAACTTACAACAGATATTTCTTTAATTGGAAGATATGTTATATTAACACCTAAATCTCATTTTATTGCTTTATCTAAAAAAATAATAGATGAGGATAAAAGAAAAGAATATGTAACATTTGTAAAAAGTTATTTAACTAACAATTATGGAGCTATTATTCGTACTAATATTGAAGAAACAACACAAAACGAAGTAAAAGAAGAAATTGAATCTCTAATAAAAAAATGGGAAAAATTAAGAATGTGTGAAAAAAATATTTTTGAGTATAAAGAACCTACATTGGTATATGAAGAAGAAAGAATATTATTTAGAACTATTAAAGATGTATTAAATAAGGAATTAAAAAATATATATGTTAATGATAAAAAATATTTTGAATTGGTAAAAGAAATAGTAATATCTATTGATGAAAAATATTTAGGTAAAATGAAATTTTTGGATGAAGATGATATATTAGATTATTATGGTATGAGGAAAAAATTGTTAAAAGATTTTGATGCAAAAATCTGGCTAAAATGTGGAGGATATTTAATTATAAATAAGACAGAAGCTTTAACAGCAATTGATGTTAATACTGGTAAATATGTTGGCAAAAAAGATCTTGAAAATACAGTGTTTATAGTAAACAAAGAAGCCGTAAAAGAAATAGCAAGACAAATGAGATTACGAAATATGGGGGGAATTATTGTAGTAGATTTTATAGATATGAATAATGAAAATCATAAAGATGAAATTTTAGAATTACTAAAAGAAGAAATAAAAAAGGATAGAAGTAAAGTTGATGTAAAAGGATATACTAAATTAAACCTTATGGAAATAACTAGAAAAAAGAAGAAGAATTAATAACCAATGTAAAAATTGGTTATTTTTATTGACTTGATATTATCTTTATGCTATTATGTAAAAAAGAAAGGTAAATAATATGAAAAAAGGAATAAGCTTAGTAGCATTAATAATAACAATAATAGTATTGATAATTCTTACTGCTGCAGTTGTATTAACAAGCGTTAATACTCCCCAAACAGCTCAATTAGCGGTATTTTATAATAATATAGCAACGGTACAAGAAGCTGTAAGATTACAAATGAATAATAATCTTACAAAATATGTAGCAAACGGAACGAATAATCTTATTAAATATAAATGGGTTGGTGTAGTAAAAGACTATACAGAAAATAATGCCGAAGATGGAATAAGTCCATCTTTCAATAGTGCAACTATTCAAGGTATAAATGTAGCAAAAATTGATTTTACTATAAAGAAAAATATAAGTATTTCTGATGAAGAATTTGGGAAATACTATGTAGATAATAAAGGTATAGTTTATTATGAAGGTTTTATATATGATGGCATTAAATATTATAATAGATTAATAACAGAAGTGTTAGTACCATCAACAACTGAAGTTCCACCAGAAGAAGAAGAACCACCAGAAGAAGAACCACCAGTAGTAACAGGGCTTTATGATGGTTTATTTAATGAAGCTGAAGGTGTAAATAGTCCTAAATTAGATACTGGAATGACAGCTATATATTGGGATGATAATGAAAATGAAATAAGACAATATAATAATGGTATATTAAATACAGCTTTTGTATATAATGATTGGTATGATTACAAAGCAAGTACAGAAGATTTTGGTATAGATAATACAGAAAGTAAATGGGCAAATGCAATAACAGATGATGGAAGTTATTGGGTATGGATACCAAGATATGCATATCGTATAAATGTTGGATTTCATATAAGTACATCAAGCCCAATAGAAGTTGAATTCATGAAAGGAAAAACAAATGAGTCAACAGGAAGAACATCATTTAATAATTTATTAGGACAGGGAAATTGGAATATACACCCAGCATTTAAATATGTAGATGGAACAGAAAATATATTATCTGGAATATGGGTAGCAAAATATGAGATGACTAATTATACAACTAACCCTAAATCTATACCGGATATATCAATTGTTGGAAGTTTGCCTTTGCTTAATTTTTTTACCAAGTCACTTAGTATGATACCAAGTTTACAAAGTCATTTAATGAAGAATAGTGATTGGGGAGCAGTAGTATATTTATCACAAAGTAAATATGGAAGAAATGGAGTGCAAGCATCATTGGCTAATGATTTTGTAACAGGAGGAGATCCATTAGAAAGTACAACAGGGAATATATATGGAATATATGATATGAACGGAGGAGCGTATGATTCTGTAGCAGGTGGATTAACTACTAATATAATTAATACGCTTGGAAGTGAAAATGCAAAATATTATGAGACATATGCAGCGTATGGAGAAAAATATGGAGATGCAATGTATGAAACAACAGCTGGAGAGTATTATGCAAATGGAATGCTTTTTGCATCTTGGTATACTGGCTACACTCTTTTTGTTACTTCTGAACTTCCTTTTATATTACGTGGAGATTATGCTAATGGAGGGAATACGGGTTTATTTTCTTTTAGTAATTCTAATGGTCAAGCTGGTGTAATGTTTTCATTCCGTCCAGTTTTATGGGGTGCACCTTAGATAATAAATAATAATATGTTTAGTATTTAAATTCATTTTATGGTATAACCATAGAATGAATTTTTATTGTAAGAGTTATTAGATACTTTAAAATAAACAGCATAAACTCGGTTGAATTTTTGAAACATATATATTATAAATAATATGTATAAAAAAGAAAGGTGTGCATATAATATGAAAAAAGGAATAAGTTTAGTAGCATTAATAATAACAATAATAGTATTAATAATATTAACAGCAGCAGTAGTAATAACAGGAGTAAATACACCACAAAATGCACAGTTAGCAGTATTTTTAAATAATATAACAACAGTGCAAGAAGCAGTAAATATAAAAATGTTAAATAATATGGCCAAATATGCAACAACAGATGGAGACTTAGAAAAATATAAATGGGTAGGAGTAATACAAGGATATACAGAAGCTAATGCAGAAAATAATGATGCATTACCAGAATCTGTATTGCAAATAGATGGGAAAGATGTATTATCAATAGATGAAAGTTTAAAAAATGAGTTATCAATAAATGAAGATGAGTTAGCAAAATACTTTGTAATGTCAACAGGACAAGTATATTATGAAGGATTTGAATATAATGGAATTATATATTATAATAAAGATTCAATAGTAACAGCAACACAAGGAGAAGAAAATAATGAAACAGAAAATAATATTGCTGATGGAATTGTTATAAATAATTTAAGTGCAGATTTAGATACATTTAGTACGAAGATTGATGTATCGTTTGATGTCTTAAGATATTATTATCGTTTGAATGGTGGAGAATGGTTACCCGAAGGTGGGACATTAGACCATAATTTTACAATAGATAATTTAGATTCGGAAACAGCATATACAATAGAATTAAAAGCAGTAGATAGTTTGGGAACTGAAATAATATCAAATGTATATCAAACAACCACATTAAATCAAGCAACAAATGGATTATATTGTGTACAAAAAGGAGTAAATAGTCCAAAGCTAGATACAGGAATGACAGCAGTATATTGGGATGCAAATGGAAATGAAATAAGACAATATAATGATGAAGTATTGAATCTAAATTTCGTATACAATGATTGGTATGATTATGCATCATATAAGGATGAATTAGGAAATGATAAACTATTTAATACAGATAATACAACAAGTAAGTGGGCAAATGCAGTAACAGATGATGGAAGTTATTGGGTGTGGATACCAAGATATGCATATAGCATAGGAACAGGGTATCATACCAATATATCAAGCCCAATAGAAATAGAATTTATGAAAGGAACAACAAGCGAAACAGCATTAGGAAGAACAACATTTCAAAATGAATTAGGACAAGAAAATTGGAACATACATCCAGCATTTAGTTATAACGATGGAACAGAAAATATATTACCTGGAATCTGGGTAGCGAAATATGAGATGAGTAATAATGGAACAAAAGCAGTATCCGTACCAGGAGTAAATAGTTGGAGAAGTATAACAATAGCAAATTGTTTTACAAATTCACTTAGCATAAATCCAGGATTACAAAGTCATTTAATTAGAAATAGTGAATGGGGAGCAGTAGCATATTTAGCACAAAGTAAATATGGAAGAAATGGAATAGAAGTTGGAATGAATAGTTCCAACTTCATAACAGGAGTAAGTTTAACACAAAGTACAACAGGAAATAGATATGGAGTTTTTGATATGAATGGAGGAGCATGGGAATATGCAGCAGCAGGTTTAAGTGCAAGTGTGTCTAATACATTTGGAAGTGCAAATGCAAAATATTATGACGCTTATACATCATATGGAGATAGATATGGAGATGCAGTATATGAGACATCCACAAGTACAGCAGGTAGTACATCATGGTATAGTGATTACTCTACCTTTATTACTTCGAGTTATCCTTTCTTCGCTCGTGGTGGTAGTTACAGTGATGCTTCGATTTCCGGTTTGTTTTCTTTCAGTTATTACTCTTATGAAGGTTACAGTAGCATTTCGTTCCGTTCAGTTTTATGGGGAGCACCTTAGGTAATAAATAATAATATGTTTAGTATTTAAATTCATTTTATGGTATAACCATAGAATGAATTTAAATTTTAAGTTAAAATGTGATAAAAGGATTAATAGATAAATTATATAGTATAAATTTTACAAAATATATTTAAGTTGACAAAATGAGAGTTTATAAGTATTATATTATTATGGATAAAAATATAACAGAAAAAAAAGAATTGAATAAAAAAGATGAAAATGTTAAAGCTAAAAATTCTGATAAAATACCATTTATAAATATTGTTCAATATTTTATTATCTATAGCATATTGGGATTAGTACTTGAAATGTTTTTTGGCTTTCTTGTTGAAGGAGTAATAGAAAGTAGAAAGAACTTTTTATATGGACCTTTTTCATGTATATATGGTGTTGGGGGAACCTTTATGACTCTCATATTGCATGATTACAAAAATAATAAGATTAAACTATTTTTTGGAGGAATGTTAATTGGTTTAGTTATTGAGTATGCTGTAAGTTTTTTTGGAGAAATAATATTTAATGTAAAATGGTGGGATTATTCAGCTATACCTTTTAATGTCAATGGCAGAGTTTGCTTATTATTCGGAATAATATGGGGAATGTTAGCTGTATTTTTAATTACAACAGTTAATCCTTGGATTGATAAAATATTGAAAAAATTAAGTCCTAAATTTTTAAAAATAATTACAATTATATTAGTAATGTTTATGATAGTAAATTATTTTATAACATCTTTTGCTTTAAAAATATTTAATGCAAGATTAGTATTAGATTATGGTGTTGAATTACAAAAAACTAATATAGTTATTCAAGAGTATGAACAATGGAGTAACAACAAGATATTTAAAACTATTACAGATATAATGTTTTCAAATGAAATAATGTTAAAAGCGTTTCCTAATTTGTTAATAACACTAAATGATGGAACTGTTGTTAGAGTAAGTAGCCTTTTGCCAGAAATACAGCCATATTATTTTAAGTTGTTTGATAGGCCAGTAGATTTAAAAAATTTTGTTATCGAGGCCTTAAAGAAATAATGAAATAAGGTTTATTATTAGGGAATTTGAAGATGTGAAATGCCAAATATATAATTGTTAAGGAAAGTATATAGCTTAAACAGTAAATACATTATTGGTTAGAGTATTTAATTGTAAGGAGAGAAAATATGAAAAAGAATATGAAGAAAAATGAACTTGTATTATCAAATGATAATAATATAATAAATAAAATTATAGATTTTTTAAAAAATGTTTTCTGCAAGAACAGTAATAATGTATTAAGAGAGGTTAATGATAATACGGAAGAAGAAAATGTAAGACAAGAAAAATTTCTATCAAATATAAGAGTTAATGATGACATTATAAAGCAAACTGATATGTTATCTTTAAAAGAAAGATATGATAGAGGAGAAATATCAATTGATGATTTAACAGATGAGCAAGTAAATTATTTAATAGGCTTATATGATAAAAGCATAGCAAGTTTGAAAGAAAAAATAAAGCAATATGCAGTTTAATAAAAAATATGGTAGTATGAATTTACTAAGTGGGAATTTATTGAAAACCTTGCAAATAAATTTTTCTAAAAGTAAATATATAAAAATTATGTAGATGTTTTGCTTAATTAAGTATAATAAATTTATTATATAGCTATTTAATATTTGGTTTTAATAAAAATAAAATGAAATAAAAATAATAAATTTAAAAGGTGGTAGTAATATATATAAACAATAAAGATATAGAAGAAATATTGAAGAGTATTGCAAATTATTTATGTAGTTACAAAGATATTCCAGAAGAATTATTATCAGATAAAGATTTCATATTGCTAGCTATAGAAAAAGATGAGCGAGTGTTTGCCTTTGCATCAGAAGAACTAAGGGCAGATAAGGAATTCGTATTAAAGGCTATTGAAGAAAATGAGATGGTGTTTTTGTATGCATCCAAAGAGCTAAGATCAGATAAAGAATTCGTATTGAAGGTTATTGAGGGAAATCCTACTATGTTTATGTATGCATTAGAAAAACTAAGGTCAGATAAAGAAATAGCATTGAAGGCTATTGAAAAAAATCCGAACATGTTTAAATATGCATCCAAAGAACTAAGAGCAGATAAAGAAGTAGTATTAAAAGCTATTGAAGAAAATCCGAATATGTTCGAATATGCATCAGAAGAACTAAGATCAGATAAAGAAATAGCATTGAAGGTTATTGGGAAAAATCCTACTATGTTTAAACATGCATCCAAAGAGCTAAGATCAGATAAAGAAATAGCATTAAAGGCTATTGAAAAAAATTCGAATATGTTTGAATATGCCTCAGGAGAACTAAGGTCAGATAAAGAAATAGCATTGAAGGCTATTGAAAAAAATCCGAATATGTTTGAATATGCCTCAGAAGAACTAAGGTCAGATAAAGAAATAGCATTGAAGGCTATTGAAAAAAATCCGAACATGTTTAAATATGCATCCAAAGAACTAAGAGCAGATAAAGAAGTAGTATTAAAAGCTATTGAAGAAAATCCGAATATATTTGAATATGCCTCAGAAGAACTAAGGTCAGATAAAGAAATAGCATTGAAGGTTATTGAAAAAAATTTAAATATGTTTGAATATGTCTCACAAGAACTAAGAGCAGATAAAGAGATAGTATTGAAGGTTATTGAAAAAGATCCTATTATGTTTAAATATGCCTCAGAAGAGCTAAAGGCAGATAAAGATTTTATATTATTGGCTATTAAAAAAAATGGTATGGTGTTTATGTTTGCGTCAGAATATATAAGAGCAGATAAAGAAATAGTATTGAAGGTTATTGAAGAAAAAACATATATGTTTATGTTTGCGTCAGAAGATATAAGAGCAGATAAAGAAATAATATTGAAGGTTATTGAAAATGATCCTACTATGTTTGAATATGTAGCAGATGAGATAATGTTAGATAAAGAGTTTGTATTACAGGTAATAGATAAAAATCCAGTATGTATTAATTATGTATCTTCAAGTTTATTGTCCGATGAAGAAAAAATAAAAATATTAAAAAGTAATTCACTTTTTATGAATTCTTTATATTTATTATCAAAAGATATAGAAGAATATATAAATAATAAAGAGTTTGATATGAGTAAATTATTTTTTACTGGTAATGAAAATATAAGTTATGGTTATTATTTTGAGATTTTAAGAAAAATGTCCCCAAAGGATATAGAAAATTTTAATGTTGTTTTAGCAGATTGTTCTAGCTCAAGTATAGAAAAATATAAAAAAATTAAGGAAGATAAAAAAATTAATAAAATATATACTTGTGGATATGGATGTACGGAACAAGAATTTGAGCAAGTACTTAAAAAAATAAATATATTTAAAAAATTAGTTGAAGTTCCATCAGATAATGATGAACAAAGAGATTATAAAGTTTTTGCACAGTTATATAGAATTTTAGCAAATAGCATTGTGTATGATTATAATGCTATTTTACCAGAAAATCAAAATAATAATTATATGATGAATGAATGTCGAAATTTGTATGGTGGTTTAATAAAAGGAAAATCAGTATGCGCTGGTTATGCAAATATATTAAAACAAGTATTAAGTCAATATAACATAAGATGTGAGTGCATAACTAGTAAAGCAGAGGATGGAATTAGTCATGCATATAATCAAGTATTTATTAATGGCCAATGGTATAATTGTGATTTAACATTGGATACAATGGATATTATAAAAAATTATCGATCTGTTAGAAATAGCTTAAAAAGTGATAAAGAATTTGGTGTTAATGAAATATTTTATCATACTCCGGTTAAGAAAGCTAGAGATTGTGTATGTACATATTATCCTGAAAATATAATTGATACCAATATTGATTTTATTGAAAAATTTGAAAATGAGAGCAGTAATTTAGATAATCGTGAAAGATTAGAAGATAAAAAAAGAGAAAATTCATTTTTACAAAATTTATTGCATAAATTAGAAAGAGAAAATGAAGATAGAGGTAATGAATAAAAATGAACTTATACCAGTGAGGATAATTAAATAATTATTAGTATGAAAAGTATAAAAAGGTAAAGTTTCAAATTATAAATTATAAAAAATATGTTAATTTAAATTGTGTTAATGTAAAAACTTTAAATAATTGTGTATTTGAAAATAAATTATTTTAAATAATAAGTAATGATGAAATTAATTTTTTGAATTTTATGGGATTATTTAAAGAATAGCTAGAAAAAACATATTTTGTGCTATGTATAAACAAGGTTTATACATAGTTTTTTTATTGACAATCTAACCTATATAT
>JAQVRJ010000009.1 GCA_028701115.1 Clostridia bacterium | reverse complement strand
TTGAAAAAATTGAATATTCAAGTGAATCTGGAAAAGCATATGTAACATTTATAGAAAATAAAGTAAAAAAAGAGGTTAATATACCAAGTAATCAAGTTTTTGTTGAATTAATTCAAGAGGCTCAAGCTGGAGGCGCAACATTTGTATTTACAGAAACTGGCCCATCTTTTATGACGACATTTCTTAAATTTTTATCACCAATTGGTATAATACTAATATTAATTTTATTTTGGGTATTCATACTTCAACAACAAGGTGGAGGTAAAGCAATGTCTTTTGGAAAAAGCAAAGCTAAACTTCAATCTGAAAATGAACAAGATAAAGTTACATTTAAAAATGTTGCAGGTATAGATGAAGAGAAGGAAGAATTACAAGAAATAGTAGATTTTTTAAAAAATCCAGAAAAATTTATTAAAATGGGGGCAAGAATTCCTAAAGGTGTATTGTTAGTAGGACAACCAGGTACTGGTAAAACTTTATTAGCAAAAGCAGTAGCTGGTGAAGCAAATGTACCATATTATTCAATAAGTGGTTCGGATTTTGTAGAAATGTTTGTTGGTGTTGGTGCTTCAAGAGTAAGAGATTTATTTGAACAAGCAAAGAAGACAGCTCCAAGTATAATATTTATAGATGAAATTGATGCAGTTGGTAGGCATAGAGGTGCTGGTTTAGGTGGAGGACATGATGAAAGAGAACAAACATTAAATCAGTTATTAGTTGAAATGGATGGTTTTGGTACTAATGGTGGAGTTATTGTATTAGCAGCAACCAATAGGCCAGATATATTAGATCCAGCATTATTAAGACCAGGTAGATTTGATAGACAAATTGTTATACCAGCTCCAGATGTAAAAGCTAGAGAAGAAATATTAAAAGTTCATGCTACAAAGAAAGTTTTTGAATCTGATGTTAAATTAGATATAATTGCTAAGAATACAACTGGTTTTACAGGTGCGGATTTAGAAAATTTATTGAATGAAGCAGCATTGTTAGCTGCAAGAGCAGATAAAGAAAAAATTACAATGGAAGATATAGAAGAAGCAATGATTAAAGTAATGATGGGGCCAGAAAAGAAGAGTAGGGTTATAAGTGATAAAGATAGAAAATTAACTGCTTATCATGAAGCTGGTCACGCATTAGTAAGTAGATTTTTACCAACTCAAGATATTATTCATCAAATATCTATTGTTCCAAGGGGTATGGCTGGTGGATATACAATGTATAGACCAAATGAAGATAAGTCATTTATGTCTAAGGTTGAAATGGAAGAAAGAATTGTATCCTTATTAGGTGGTAGAGTAGCGGAAAAACTTATATTAAATGATATAAGTACTGGCGCATCAAATGATATTGAAAGAGCTACTAAAATTGCAAGAGATATGGTTACTAAATATGGTATGAGTGATTTATTAGGACCAATTACATTTGGTACTGGTCATGAAGAAGTATTTTTAGGTAGAGATTTTGCACAATCAAGAAATTACAGTGAAGAAATAGCTTCGAAAATAGATAATGAAATTAAAGCTATTATTGGAGAATCATATTCAAGAGCAGAAAAGATATTAAAAGATAATATGAATAAACTTCATAAAATTGCAGAAATATTATTAGAAAAAGAGAAAATTGATGCAGATGAATTTGAAGAAATATTCCAGAATTCATAGAAATAGTTAAATAAGTAGTTAAGATTAAATAACTACTTATTTTTATTTGACTAAAAAAATATATAATGATATAATAGGTAAGTAATGGAATGAATGAAAATGTGAACGTAGATTTACAAGAACAGAACAAACTTGAAGATATATTATCTCAAGTTAAAGACATGGCAAAATTTGGACACTTCGAATTAAGCTATGTTGAAGCGAACAGTATCTTAATTGGTAAGCTTATATCAATGGGATATAACTGTATAATTGAAAAAGAAAAAGCTGATGGTTCATATCTTGTTCTAATATCTTGGAAAGATGTTGGGATACCTGTGAATACAACTTTCTATTCGGCAGGGGATGCTTATAAAGATGCAAATAATACCTTAGGTATTATATTGTACTATATAAAGCATAAAGCTTTATCTGGAAATGTATCAATTGATTTCAGATATCAAATGAATATATCTGCAAATGATATTGAAAAAAACATTTCTGAATTAAGACTTCGAGGATTTACAATTGTTGATAGTTATAATCGTACAGTTATTTCCTGGAAGACATTACCTTCAGAGATAATGGAACGAGATTTTACAGCAAGAAATGCAAAAGAACTTGCTATACAAGCTCAATTAAACTGTTTGAAAGGATTTTGTGATGGAAAACAATTATCTCCTAAACCATTTATTCCTTATGATAGTATTTATAAAGAAGTACTTGATGAACTAAAAGTAAATGGCTATAAACTTGATTTTTTCCAATGACATAATTATTTAAGGCAAGCAAAAGAACACTCAATTGAGTGTTCTTTTACTTTACTTTCTTTTATTTTATTTCTATAATTGTTACGCCATCTTGACCTTCGTTATATCCACCAATTCTATAAGATTTAATATATTTATTATCTTTTAAGTATTTATGAATTGCCGTTTTTAGTTTTCCAGTACCTTTTCCATGAAGAATAGTTATTATTCCTAGATGCGCTACATAGGCTGAATCAAGGTATTTGTCTATTTCATATATAGCTTCATCTACTGTTAATCCCATTACGTTAATAGAAGTAGGGATATTCTTTGATGTTGTTTGTAAGGAAAATTTTATGTTTGAATTCTTTTTTGCATTTATATTATTTATTAATTCAATATCTTTTATCTCTATATTAGTAGATATATTGTCTAATTGTACTTTAATATCTTTTTTAGTAATATTAATTATTTTTGCTTCTTTTTGTAAAGATTTTATAAAGACTATTTGATTAATAGTTAAATCTTTTATATCTACAACATTTACTTTGTTTGAATCAATTGATTTTAATTTTGTTAGTTCATTTAAGTCTTTATTAGTTTTCTCATTTATTTTTGTTTTAATTTTTTGTATATCAGTGTTAGATTTATTTTTTGAAGCATAAATTTCATTTAAAAGCTCGTTCATTTCATTTTTGGCATTAAGTATTATGTTTTGAGCTTCAGATTTAGCATTAGTTATTAATGTTTCTTTTGCATTTTCAATTTTTAGTTTTTCTTTTTCTAAATATTCAGAATTAGTTTTGATTTTAGAATATTCAGCTTGAATATTTTTCTTTATTTTTTCTGCTTCATCTTGTTGTAAACTTATTTTTGTTAAAACATTTTCAAAATCAAAAGAAGATTTATTTATATATTTAGAGGCATTAGATAATATAGATGTATTTAATCCTAATTTTTCAGATATAGCAAAAGCATTACTTTTACCAGGTATACCAATTCTTAATTTAAATGTAGGTTTTAATGTTTTTATATTAAATTCTGTAGATGCATTTAATATATTACTTTTTGACATTGCATATGTTTTTAACTCACTATAATGTGTAGAACATATTGTTAAACAATTCAGTTCATTGAAATATTCTAATATACCAATAGCTAATGCAGCACCTTCAACTGGATCTGTGCCAGAACCTAATTCATCAACAATAACTAGGGAAGAAGTGTCTGCTTTTTCAGTAATAGATATTATATTTGTCATATGAGAAGAAAAAGTACTTAAATTTTGTTCAATACTTTGTTCATCTCCAATATCTGTATATATTTCTTTAAAAATACATATAGTTGAATTGCTTTTAGCAGGTATGTGCATTCCATATTGAGCCATTAAAGTTAATAGACCTATAGTTTTTAATGTAACTGTTTTACCACCGGTATTTGGCCCTGTAATTATCATACAATTAAAATTGATGGATATTTCTAAAGATATAGGTACTACTTTTTTTGTGTCTATTAATGGATGTTTAGCATTTATTAAATTTATGTATTTGTTTTCAGATAAATTAGGTTGGAACATGTTATATTGCAAGCTATATTTAGCTTTTGCAGATAAATAATCTATTTGTCCAATATTTTTTAAATTACTTTGAATCTCTGCTGAAATACTATTTATTTTTTGAGAATAATCAAATAATATTTTAGCAATTTCTTTTTCTTCTTGGAGTTGTAATTCTTTTATATCATTATTCATTGATACAATATTATTTGGTTCAATAAATAGGGTAGAGCCAGATGATGATGTATCATGTATTAATCCTTTAATATTGTTTTTGTATTCTTGTTTAACAGGAATAACAAATCTACCATTTTTAATAGTTATAATTGCATCTTGAATATATTTAGAATATGTAGGCGAAGAAATGTAATTTGAAAGTGTGTCCCTAATTTTATTTTCTTTTTGCCTTATATTTTTACGAATTCTATTTAATTCTGAGCTTGCTTTATCGTTTATTGATTCTTCATCTAATATATTTGTAAATATTAAATCTTCAATACTTTTAAATGCTAATAAATTATTAAAGTATATAAGTATATCTGTATTAGATAAATATTTATTTTCTTTAATATATGTTTTTAAATCTTGTATTAATTTTAGAATATGTCCAATATTTAATAATTCTTCACAAGAAAGTGTACCACCGATGTTACATTTTTTTAAACTTGAAGAAATATTTTTTATTTCATTTAAAGGAATGTTTCCAAGATGAATGATTAATTCTTGAATTTGTGTTGTTTCCTCTAATCTTTTTTGTATAATATCTATTTTTGAAGAAATATTTGTGCTATGAACTAAAGCTCTACCTAAATAGGTAGAGCAATAAGTTTCTAATATATTTAATATTTTATCAAATTCTAATGTCTTAATTGCTTTTGGGTTCATTGATATCACCTAAATTCTTAAAATACCACCTAAAACTCTATTTAATCTATATCCGTTTTCACCATCTGGTGCTGTATTGTCGTTATAACCACCACTAATTACAACTATATCACCTTTATTTAATATTCCGGTTTCAATACATTTATTTATTCCAACTTCAGTTGCTTCATCAATTGTATATATATTAGGAATATGTATTGGAATAACTCCCCAAGATAGTGCTAATTGTCTATATACTATTTCATTTGGCGTTATAGCTATAATTGGTATATTTGGTCTAAAGCGAGATAACAATCTAGCTGTACCACCAGATAATGTAAATGCTATTAAAGCATTTGCATTCATATGCATTGCAGTTAAGCAAGAGGCATAATTAATTACTATTTTATCATTATTTTTTATTTCTTCTTCTCTTTCTGTAAATCGGCTCCAATAGTTAATTATACTTTCAACTTCAGTAGATATTTTATCCATAGTGGTTACACATTCATTTGCATAATCGCCAATTGCACTTTCTGCAGAAAGCATAACAGCACTTGTGCTATCATAAACGGCATTTGCAACATCACTAACTTCTGCTCTTGTTGGAGTAGGGTTGTGTATCATTGATTCTAACATTTGTGTTGCAGTTATAACTGGTTTACCAGCTTTATATGATTTTTTAATTAAATCTTTTTGTATAATAGGAACTTGTTCCATGGGTATTTCTACGCCTAAATCACCACGAGCTACCATTATACAGTTAGTAACTTGAAGTATTTCATCTATATTCTTAATACCATCACTATTTTCGATTTTTGCAATGATACGTATGTGTTCAGCGTTTCTTTCTTTAAGTATATTTTTTATAGCAATAATATCGTCAGCTCTTTTTACAAAAGAGGCTGCTATAAAATCAAAATTATTATCTATAGCAAAATGAATATCATTAATATCTTTTTCTGTTAAACTTGGTAGATTAATTTTTACATTAGGCATATTTATACTTTTATGGCTAGTTAATTCACCGCTATTTTTAATAGCACAGTGAATATTCGTATTTTCAATAAGCATAACTTCTAATTTTATTAAACCATCATTTAAAAGAATAATATCTCCAATATTTAAATTTCTATAAAGCTCTTTATATGTTATTGTTGCTCTTTCAGAATTACCAATTATATCCTCTATAACAAGAACAAAATGTGATCCTTTTTCCAAATGTGCAATGCCATCAATTTCACCTAAACGAATTTCTGGACCTTTTGTATCAAGAATAGAGGCTACAGGAACGCCTAATTCATTTCTTGCTATAATTAGATTATCTAATAAAGCTTTGTGCTCTTCATAATTACTATGTGAAAAATTGAACCTAGCAGCATTCATACCAGCCTTTATTAATTCTTTTATAGCCTCAACACTTGAAGTCTTTGGACCAAGTGTACAAACAATTTTGGTTTTTCTCATTAATTAATCATCTCCATATATATTTTAATTAAATTCATTTTATATTATATTACTTTATTTGTCAATGAAAATAGAGTATAGAGAAATGAAAAAGCAAAAAATAAAGAAGAATTTTATTGATTCTTCTTTATCATAATCCAGAACAGTTTTATGTTTGGTATTAATAGAATGCTGTAAATGGATTTAGGGTCAGTTTTAAATTTATAACTGATAGCTATAGATGAACTTTCTATATCCTTTTCGGATTGTTTAAATAGCAGGTTAATAAACTTTTCATAGCAAAATTCAACTTCTTTGCGATTAGTTGTAATAAATAAAGAAAAATTCATTTCACTTCTATCATCAATTTTAGAAAGGTTTGAAGCTATTAAATCTATTAGCTCATTTCTAAAATTGTTGTCGTCAGTATAATTAGAAATAAATTCTACTGCTGAATAATAATTTTTTATACGTTGCATATTTTTATTATAGCATAAATAATAAAAAAAATAAAGAGTTTTATTAAAAGCATAAACATATTCAATAATTAGTAATTGATAAAAAATAGGGAATTGCTTCAACAATTCCTTATTTTTATTATTCATTTATCCATTTTATTAAGTCTAAATCATATGTATTTATCATCATTGGATTGTATGGTACAATTCTAAATGTATATGCATATTTACCACCGTTAACTAATTGTATTTGGGCAGTACATTCATATTTACCTTCATCAATTAGGTTTGGTGTCATTTTTGTAATTTGTATATCATCTAGAGTACCATTTTCAGCTATTCTTGCAAAATATACTTCAACAGCTAATGAATCAATATCAATGTCTGGAGATTCAACAATGCAACTTACATTTATATTATTTCCAGCATCTGCAACTAATTCATTTAAATTAGAATTTTGATATATTTTAACTGAATTCCAATTTTCTTTAATAGTATTTTTCCAATTGTAGAATTCTAATACTTTTTCAGTATTTTTAAAATCTTCTGAAATAGTTTTTTCTATTTGAGGGAAGTACATATTTTGCATATATTCAATAACCATTCTTTGTGTACTATATTGATGCCCACAAGAAGAAATCGAATTTTTCATAATTTTTATCCAACCATGTGGTATCCCATTTTCATTTTGTGTATAGTAAAGTGGTATAATTTCATTTTCAAGAATATCATAAATACTGTTACAATCTGCATCATCCTGAGCATCAAATGTTTTATAAGTGTTGACATTACCGATTGCCCAACCATTTTGTCCATTATATGCTTCAAACCACCAACCATCAAGAATACTAAAGTTTATAATGCCATTTACAGCAGCTTTTTCTCCACTTGTACCACTAGCCTCTAATGGCCTACGAGGATTGTTCAACCAAACATCACAACCACTAATTAAGTATCTAGATATTTTCATATTGTAATCTTCTAAGAAAACAATTTTTCCTCTGAATTGTGGTTTTTTACATAAATCTAATATATATTTAATTAATTCTTGACCTTGAACATCTGCTGGATGTGCTTTACCAGAAAATACTAGAAGAATAGGCTTAGTGCTATTTAAAATTATTTTAGAAAATCTTTCTAAATCTCTAAATATTAATGTAGAACGTTTATATGTTGAAAATCTTCTAGCAAAACCAATTATTAAACAATCTGTTGTAAAAGAACGTTCCATTTCATTAATTTTATTTTCATCTTTGCCGTTTCTTTCCATTTGAGTTCTAATGTTTTCTTTAATAAGATTAATTAATTTTTGTTTTTGACCTTTATGAACATTCCATAATTCTTCATCTGGAATTGTATATATTGCATTCCAAACTTCAGGAATATGTATTTTGTCTTGCCAAAAGGGTTCAAAATATTTGTTATATAAATCTTTAACTCTTGGTTGTAACCAAGTACAAGTGTGAATTCCATTTGTAATGTGAGTAATTGGTAATTCACTATGAGATAGGTTAGGCCAAATATCTCCAAACAAATCTTTTGTAACTGATTCATGTAATTTACTTACGCCATTTCTTTTGCCTGCTAATTTGAATCCTAAAACACCCATATTGAATCCTTGATTATATGCAGGCGCAGGTTTTAACCCTAATTCTAAAAATTCTTTTTTATTAAGGCCTAGGTAGCCCCAATAATTTGAAAAGTATTTTTCTACTAATGCAAAATCAAAAATATCATTTCCTGCAGGAACAGGAGTATGTGTTGTAAATATTAATTTTGACATAGCTATTTCTTGAGCTACATTATATGAAACATGTTGTTCATGCATAATTTTCTTTATTAATTCTATTCCAACAAAAGAAGAGTGACCTTCATTCATATGGTAAACTGTTGGTTCTAGATTTAAAGTTTTTAATGCTTTAAGACCGCCTATCCCCAATATAATTTCTTGAGATATTCTGGTATCAGTTCCACCCCCATATAAACGTTGGGTTAAAATTCTATCATCGCAATTATTTGGTTCGATATCTGTATCTAAAAGATATAGATTAATTTTCCCAACATGAATTTTCCATATTTTGATATATAACTTTCTGTCTAAATAATCTATATCAAATATAATATCATTATTATTTTCATCTTTTACAGGTAATATAGGTAAATCTTCTATATCAATATCAACTGGCTCATATGATTGTTTACCATCAGCATTAACAATTTGATTTGAATATCCTTGTTTGTATAATAATCCTATTGCTACAAATGGTAATCCTAAATCACTTGCAGATTTACAATGGTCGCCAGATAATATACCTAATCCACCAGCATATATTGGTAGTGTTTCATCTAATCCATACTCAGCAGAAAAGTACGCAATTAAATCATTATTGCGCATAGGATAATTTTTATTATACCAAGTGTATTGGTTATTCATATAACCATCAAATTGTTCAACAATTTGATTATATTTATTCATAAATTCAGGATTGTTTGATGCTTCTACTAAAGTATTTTGATTTGCTTCTTTTAAGAAGCGAATGGGATTTTTATTAACCTTTTTCCAAAGAACAGGGTCTAAAGATTTAAATAAAATTAAAGAATTTATATTCCAAGTCCACCAAATATTATTAGCTATATCATATAATTTTGATATATTATCTGGTAGTTGTGGTTTTACTATTATTTTACCGAATAAGTACACAGTATTTCCTCCTTTAAATAATAAAATATTACTTATAATTATATAACAGTATTATCTATTAAAATATTCATAATGTCAATTGTTTTAAAAAATTTATATTCATTATGGACAAAATTTTGTAAATGATATATAATAGGAAAAGTATAAGACAATAGATAAAATTTAATGCACAAAAGAAGGGAGTATTGTTATGGGTTCTAACTTGTTTGAAGAATACAACAATGTTAAACTACAAGGGAAGATTATATCTGATAAAATTTTTAATCATGAAATTTTTGGTGAGAAATTTTATAAATTAGAATTAGAAGTTCCAAGATTAAGTGATGCAGTAGATATAATACCAATTTTAGTATCAGAGAGATTATTAGGAAATGATGAAATGAAATTAAATACGTATATTTATGTTGAGGGTCAGTATCGATCATATAATGATCAAAATGATTCTAAACATAGATTAGTTTTAATGGTGTTTGTAAAATCATATAATAAAATTAAAGGTATAGATTTAACAATGTCACAAAATGAAATATTATTAAATGGATTTTTGTGTAAACCTCCTGTATATAGGACTACTCCACTAGGGAGAGAAATAGTAGATATGTTAGTTGCTGTTAATAGAGCATATAACAAATCTGATTATATTCCAGTAATAGCCTGGGGGCGTAATGCAAAGTTTTGTAAAGATTTAAAAATAGGCCAAAATATTATTGTGAATGGAAGAATACAGTCAAGACAATATGAAAAGAAGTTTCCTGATGGAACTCTTCAAAAAAGAAAAGCATATGAAGTGTCATTAAATAAATTAGAATTAATAACAGAATAGTTAAATAAGTTCTTTATAATTAATATTAAAGGAGAGAAAAATGGCTAAAAAAGTTTTATTTGTATTAGTATTATTGATAGTAGTAGGAATTTGTATAAATGTTTTAGTGGAAAATTCTAATATGGTATCAAAGGATTTAAATTTTGAACAAACTTTAATAAAAACTGGAGCATATTTTAATGAAATAGAAGGGTCCACAGCAAAAATAATAAAAAGCATTCTAGATATTAACGAGTATGTTTTAACATATAATGATGAACAATTAAAAAATGAATTAAAAATATATAATGATACATACTTTTTGGAAAAGACTTTAGTTATAATAGCAATACAAGAAAGTAGTGGATCAAATTGGAATACTTTAAAAACATTAAAAATTATAGATAATAAATTAATATGCAGTGTTGTAAGACATCAACCTGAAGTTGGAACTTGTGATATGGCAATGAATTATATTTTGGTTCAAGTAGATAAAAAAGATATTATAAATGTAAAAAATGTTGTAATTGAATAGCTAAAAATTAAAAAATATATCTAAATTATTAGATATATTTTTTGCATTATCAATTGTATTGTAGTATAATATATTTGTATGAAGCAAAACTATTTTTATGCAATAACACTTATTTGTGTTATTATATTATTAGTTGTGGTAATGTTTATACCAACGACTTCAGGACCACAGGTTGATCCTATTGTAACGCCAACAGCTACACCGACTGCAACGCCAACAGCTACACCGACTGCAACGCCAACAGCTACTCCAATAAATTCAGGACATATTGTTCCTATAGAATTTACAAGTTTGTATGTTAAAACTTCTGCATCATTTTCTAGTATGTTATCACCATCTGTAAACATAATAACAGATGGTATAGGTTTAAAAAAATATACTTCAATGTATAATGATGAGCAGTTAAAGACAAATGTAGTAGAATTTGATGAGATATATTTTTCTGAAAAAGCATTAATAATTATTGCTATTCAGGAAACTAGTAGCTCGAATATTAATAATGTAGTCAAAGTTGTGAAAGTTGATGATAAAGTTATTCTTTGTCAGATTGAAAGACATATTGCGTTGGTTGGTACAAGTGATATGGCTATGAATTACATTATTATTCAGGTAGATAATAAGGATATAGCTAGTGTAGAAACGGCTATAGTTGAATAAGTATTAGAAAAACTCTAATACTTATTTATTGTATTAAAAAACTTTATTTTGCTAAATTATGTAAAAGATTGACATAATTTAATTAGAAATATATAATGTAAGGAAGGTGAATAAAATGAATAATGAATACATAAAAATAAGAGGTGCTAGAGAGCACAATTTAAAAAATGTGGATATAGATATACCAAAAAATAAATTTGTAGTTATAACAGGACTTAGTGGTTCTGGTAAATCTTCATTAGCTTTTGATACAATTTATGCAGAAGGACAAAGAAGATATGTTGAATCACTATCTAGTTATGCTAGACAATTTTTAGGAATAATGGATAAACCAGATGTGGAATTAATTGAAGGATTAAGTCCAGCTATTGCTATTGACCAAAAATCTACTTCCAATAATCCTAGATCAACAGTGGGTACAGTTACAGAAATTTATGATTATTTGCGTTTGTTATATGCCAGAGTTGGTTTACCATATTGCCCAAAATGCGGTAAAAAGATTGAAAGACAAAGTATAGATCAAATTGTAGAAAATGTATTAACATTACCTGAAGGTACAAAAATACAAGTTCTATCTCCAGTAATTCGTGGAAGAAAAGGAGAGTATCAAGCACAATTTGCTCAAATGCAAAAGGATGGTTTTTCAAGAGTTAGAGTGGATGGAAAAGTATATGAACTTAGTGAAGAAATAAAATTAGATAAAAAGAAAAAACATAATATAGAAATAATCGTAGATAGATTAGTTATAAAACCAGAAATAGAAGCGAGATTATCTGATGCAATAGAAATATCTTGTAAATTTGCAGAAGGTTTAGTACTTATAGATATATTGGCTAATGAAAATATAAAAGAGGAGGAAAGATTATTTAGTCAAAATTATGCATGTCCAGATTGTGGAATAAGTATTGGGGAATTAACACCAAGAATGTTTTCTTTTAATAATCCATTTGGTGCATGTCCAACATGTACAGGATTAGGAACAATGTCTAAAATCGATCCAGACTTAATAATTCCAGATAAAAATAAAAGTCTTTATGATGGAATAACTGTAATGGGTTGGAGTACAGTAAAGATGAACAATATACCTAAGATGTATATTAAATGTATTTGTGATCATTTTGGTATAGATCCTTTAACCCCAATTAAAAAAGTTTCTAAAGAATTTATGGATATAGTATTATATGGTACAGATGAATTAATAGATTTTATTTATGAAACTCCTAGTGGCAATCATAAAAGTAAAAAACCATTTGAAGGTGTAATAAATACAATTGAAAGAAGATATAGAGAAACTACATCTCAATCTGCAAGAGATTATTATGAAACGTATATGGTTGAAATGGAATGCCCAGATTGTAAGGGCGCACGTTTAAAGAAAGAAAGTTTATCTGTGAAAGTAGGCGGAAAAAATATAGATGATGTTGTATCTATGCCAATTAATAAAATTAAAGATTTTATTGTTAATCTTAAATTAAATAAAAAAGATGAAATAATTGCAGAACAAGTAATTAAAGAATTGAATTATAGATTGGATTTCTTATTAAATGTAGGATTAGATTATTTAACTTTATCAAGAAATGCTGGAACATTATCTGGAGGAGAATTGCAACGTATTCGTTTAGCTACACAAATTGGTACTGGATTAACAGGAGTGCTATATATTCTTGACGAACCAAGTATTGGTTTACATCAAAGAGATAATGAAAAACTTTTAAATTCATTAAAGCATTTAAGAGATTTAGGAAATACTGTTATTGTTGTTGAACATGATGAAGATACAATGTATGCTGCAGATTACATTATAGATTTAGGTCTTGGTGCTGGTGTACATGGTGGAAATATTATAGCAAAAGGTAGTGTAGAAGAAATAAAAGCGAATAAAGAATCAATAACAGGGCAATATTTATCTGGTAAGAAAAAGATTGATGTACCAAAAAAAAGAAGAGTTGAGAATAAAAAATTCTTAAAAGTTATTGGTGCTAAACAAAATAATTTAAAAAATATAGATGTGGATATACCTATTGGAGTATTAACATGTGTTACTGGTGTGTCTGGTTCTGGCAAGTCTTCTTTGGTAAATGAAATAATATATAAAGCATTAGCTAAAGATTTAAATGGAGCTAAAATAATACCAGGTAATTATAAAAAGGTCGAAGGATTAGAGTATTTAGACAAAGTTATAAATATTGATCAATCACCAATTGGTAGAACACCAAGATCAAATCCTGCAACATATACAGGGACATTTGATTTAATAAGAGATATATTTACTATGACTAATGAAGCTAAAACTAGAGGATATAAAAAAGGTAGATTTAGTTTTAATGTTCCTGGTGGTAGATGTGAATCATGCAAAGGCGATGGAATATTAACTATTGAGATGCATTTTCTATCTGATGTATATGTTCCTTGTGAAGTATGTAAAGGTAAAAGATATAATAAAGAAACTTTGGAAGTAAAGTATAAAGGAAAAAGCATAGCAGATGTTTTAGATATGACTATTGAAGAAGCTTTAGAATTCTTTAAAAATGTTTCCAAGATAAAGAATAAATTACAAACAGTTTATGATGTTGGTTTAGGATATATTAAGTTAGGACAATCTTCTACAACATTATCTGGAGGTGAAGCACAAAGAGTAAAATTAGCAACTGAATTGAGTAAAAAAGCTACTGGAAAAACATTGTATATTTTAGATGAGCCATCAACAGGATTACATATCGATGATGTATCTAAACTTGTAGAAATATTACAAAAATTAGTTGAATCAGGTAATACTGTTGTAGTAATAGAACATAATTTAGATATTATTAAAATAGCTGATTACATTATAGATTTAGGCCCTGATGGTGGTAATGCTGGTGGTCAAATTATTGCTAATGGATTACCTGAAGAAATAGTTAAAAATAAGAAATCATATACGGGTAAGTTCTTAAAGAAGTATTTAGATTAAAAGCAAATAAATATTATGTAAATAATAATAAAATAGTAACTAACTATTTTATTATTTTATTTTGTTATATTTGATTTGTTAAATGTTTTGTGGTATAAATAATACATGATAAATAAGTTATATAGAGGTGAAATAATGCAAAGTAAATTAGATAAATATATTAAATCAATCCAAAATAAGAAAATTGCTTTTATTGGTATTGGTGTTAGTAATATTCCAGCAATGAAATATCTTAGAAGATTAGATATAGATGTGACAGCTTTTGATAAAAAAAGTTTAGAACAATTAGGTGATAAAGTATTAGATTTAAAATCTTTAGGCATTAAGCTTGAAGTAGGTGAAGATTATTTGAAAAAATTAGTTGGATATGATGTTATATTTAGATCACCAACTGTGAGATTTGATTTACCTCAAATTGAAAAAGAAGTTAAAAGAGGAGCAGTAGTTACTTCAGAAATTGAACAAGTTGTAGATTTATGTCCAGGTACAATTATTGGTGTTACTGGTAGCGGTGGCAAAACAACAACAACAACATTAATTTATGAAATGATGAATGCACAAGGCTTTGATGTGTATTTAGGTGGTAATATTGGGATTCCTTTATTTGATAAACTAGATAAAATGAAGGAAGATACATATGTTGTTTTAGAATTAAGTAGTTTTCAATTAATGACTATGAAGAAAAGTCCACATATTTCTGTTGTTACAAGTTTAGCACCAGATCATTTAGATGTTCATAAATCTTTAGATGAGTATTACAATTCTAAAAAAAATATTTTTAAGTATCAAAAAGAAAATGATATATTAGTATTAAATTATGATAATGAATTGACAAGAGATTTAGTAGATGAAGCAAAAGGTATTGTAAAATTCTATAGTGCAAAAGAAAAATTAAATGATGGTGTAATTATTGATGAAAATAAAATTAAGATTACAAAAGGAAAAGTAAGAAACACTGTAATAAATACTTCAGAAATTAAGATGATGGGTAAATATAATCATTTGAATTTATGTGGAGCAATACTTGCAGTAGATGGAATTGTTCCAGTAGAAAAATGTATAAAAGTAGCACAGAACTTTGTTGGCGTAGAGCATAGAATGGAATTAATAGGTGTTTATGATGGCGTTAAATATATAAATAATGCTATTGCATCTTCACCAATAAAAGCTATAACAAGTTTAGAAGATTTTCAAGATAAAGTTATACTTATTGCAGGTGGCTATGATAAAAATCTTGAGTATGATGAATTTGCAAAAACAATTATAAATAAAGTTAAAAAATTAAATTTAATGGGACAAATACGATTTCAGATTAAAGAAGCTGTTGAGAAACAGTTACAAAAAAATACTGAAAATGATATAGAAATTAATGTTTTTGATACTTTCGAGGAAACAGTATTAAATTCTATTAAACAAGCTAAAAGTGGAGATGTAGTAATATTATCTCCTGGTACAGGTAGTTTTGATATGTTTAGAGATTATATGGAAAAAGGAAATGCATATAAAAAAGTTATAAGAGATTATTATAAAGGTGAGGCTAAATAATGGGATCAATAGCTATGCACTTATGTGTTGCAAATGAAGTAAATAAAATCTTTAACTTGGATATGAATAGTTTTCTTATTGGTAATATAGCACCAGATATATATAAAAATATAACTAATGAAAGAATTAGCACTCATTATATTGAAAAGTATATAATTAATGATAAAAAATATGAATTACCTAATTTGGGTAAATATGTAAATGATAATATACAAACAATTAAAAATGATGCATATATTGTAGGTTATTATTCACATTTAATTGCAGATAAAATATGGTATATGGATGTTGTAAATAAGTATACAGAAGTATTATCTAATGACAAAACTATGGTTAAATTATATAATCAAGATAAATTTATATTCTATCAACAATTTAAAAATGGCGTTTATGAAGATTATACAAATTCCAATAAATATTTATTGCAAAAATATGGTGTGAATATAGAAAAATTACATAATATACCAGTATTAAACATTTTAGATGATGAGTTTACAAACCTTATGAATGAGTTTGTATGCAATAATATCATGAATATTAAATTAGTAAAATTTAATATATTAACTGTTAAAGAAATGGAAGATTGGATTGAAGTTTCTAAAAATGAGGTTATAAAAGAGTTGTGCAAAATTTTAGATAAAAATGGAAAAAATTAAAAAAAATATAACAATTACTTGTTTATTTTTTTTATTTGTGATAATATTCATTATGTAAATATAATGTAGAAAGGAGTTATGTCTATTTAAAATAGTGCATATAATTAAAATGAATAATAAATATGAAATAGGTAGAGATGTAGCAATAAAATATATTATGTTTAAAAAGAGAACGGAATTTGAAGTTAAAAACAAACTTCAAATGCTAAATTATAGTCCAATAATAATTGATAAGGTTATAACTTCTTTAAAAGATGATGGATACATAAATGATAAAGAATACATTAAAAAGTACTTTAAGGAATTGAAGTCATTAAAAAATTGGTCTATTATACAAGTAAAAACTAATTTATCTAAAAGAGGCTGTGAATGTACAATAAGTGATTCAGAATTAACTAAATATGAAATAAATTCAATAACTAATTTATACAGTAAATTCTTATTTAAGTATCCCAAAGCAACAAAAGAGGAAAAAGAGAGTTTTATTCATGCATTGCAATCAAAAGGTTTTGTATATGAAAACATTAAAAATGTAATAAAATAGATAAATAAAAGTGCATTATTTAATGCACTTTTTATGTTATATAACAATAATTATATATATATTTATTGATTTTAATAAAATTATTGATATATTGATTTTTTTATGATAAAATATTTTGAATATAGAAGGGGGAAACAAAATGGGTTTTAAACTATTTAAATCATATAGTGAAAAAGAAGTAAGACGTTTAAAAAAACAAATAGAAGGTATAAATAAATTAGAGGATGAAATGTCAAAATTATCTGATACTGAATTAAGAGAAAAGACAGATGAATTCAAAAAAGAATTAGCTAATGGTAAAACATTAGATGATATTTTAATACCAGCTTTTGCAGTATGTAGAGAAGCATCAAAAAGAGTATTGGGTAAAAGATTGTATGATGTACAATTAATTGGGGGTATTATACTTCATCAAGGTAGAATTGCCGAAATGAAAACTGGTGAAGGAAAAACATTTACAGCAGCTCCAGCATTATATTTAAATGCATTAGCAGGTAAAGGTTGCCATTTAGTAACAGTAAATGATTATTTAGCAAAATACCAAGGTGAAATGATGGGAAAACTATATAGTTTTCTAGGATTAACTGTTGGTTTAATAATTCATGGTTTAAATAATGAGGAAAAACATGCTGCATATAATGCAGATATTACTTATGGTACAAATAATGAATATGGATTTGATTATTTAAGAGATAACATGGTTGTACGTAAAGAAGATGCTGTTCAAAGAGGATTAAATTATGCTATAGTTGATGAAATAGATAGTATTTTAATTGATGAAGCAAGAACACCATTGATTATATCTGGACAAGGTGAACAATCATCAGATTTATATAAACAAGCAAATGAATTTGTAAGAAGATTAAAAGCAAAAGTTGTTGTTGAAACAGATGATAAAAAAGAAGATTCAGAAGAAGATAACGAATATGACTATATAGTAGATTTAAAAACGAAAAGATCAAGTTTGACTGAAACTGGTATAAAAAAAGCAGAAACATATTTTAATGTATCAGGAATTACAGATATAGAAAATACAACTTTATTACATCATATTAATCAAGCTTTAAGAGCTATTGGAATTATGAAAAGAGATAAAGATTATGTTGTAAAAGATGGAGAAGTTCTTATAGTAGATGAATTTACTGGAAGAATTATGTATGGAAGAAGATATAATGAAGGATTACATCAAGCTATTGAAGCAAAAGAAGGTGTAAAAGTTGAACATGAAAGTAAAACTCTTGCAACAATAACATTCCAAAACTATTTTAAAATGTATGAAAAATTATCTGGTATGACAGGTACAGCAATGACTGAGCAAGATGAATTTAGAGAAACGTATAATTTGGATATTGTTGAAGTCCCAACAAATAAGCCAATGATTAGAAAAGATGAAGAAGATCTTGTATTTAAAAATGTAAAAGGTAAATATAATGCAATAATTCAAGATATAAAAGATTGTCATGTAAAGGGCCAACCAGTATTAGTTGGAACTGTTACAATAGAAAAATCTGAATTAATAAGTGCAATGTTAAAAAGAGAAGGCGTAAAACATGAAGTATTAAATGCTAAAAATCATGAAAAAGAAGCGCAGATTATAGCACAGGCTGGTAAATATAGTGCTGTAACAATAGCAACTAATATGGCTGGTCGTGGTACAGATATTATGCTTGGTGGAAATAGTGAATTTTTAGCTGTTAATGAATTAAAAAAATTAGGGTATGAAGAGGATGTTGTTGTTCAAGCAACTGCATATAATGAAACAAATGATGAAGTTGTTTTAGAAGCAAGAAAACAATATCTTGAATTATGTAATAAATTTGAAAAAGAAATAGAAGTTGAAAGACAAAAAGTAGTAGATGCTGGTGGATTAAAAGTAATTGGTAGTGAAAGACATGAATCAAGAAGAATAGATAATCAATTAAGAGGTCGTTCTGGAAGACAAGGCGATCCTGGTTCATCAAGGTTTTATGTATCATTAGATGATGATGTTATGAAATTATTCGGATCAAAGAGAATGCTAGGTTTATTTGAAGCAATGAAGATACCGGAGGATATGCCAATAACACATAAGATGTTATCAGGTACATTACAACAAGCCCAAAAGACTATAGAAGGTATTCATTTCTCTCAAAGAAAGAATGTCTTAAAATTTGACGATGTTATGAATAAGCAAAGAGAAATTATATATAAACAACGTAAACAAGTTTTAAATGGTGAAAATGTAAAACCAGATATTATGCATATGAGAGATGGATTAATTGAAGAATATGTTAATATGTATTGTAGTGATGAGCATAAAGACAATTGGAATTTAGAAATGCTATATACAAAATTAGGATATATATTTAATCAAAAATTTGAAGGTCTTGAAAAAGATTCGAAGAATGCTCAAGAATTAATTCAAAAGATTACCGAAATTGGTAATAAAAAGTATACAGAAAAAGAAGAAGAACTTGGCGCAGATAAAATGAGAAATGTTGAAAGAATTGTGCTATTACAAAATGTTGATGATAAATGGATGGCACATATTGATGCAATGGATCAATTTAAAACAGGTATTTTCTTAAGAGCATATGCACAAAGAGATCCAGTAGTTGAATTTAGAAAAGAAGGATATGACATGTTTGAGCAAATGATTGAAGAAATCAAAGAAGATGTTGTATCAATGATTTATAGAATTAAACTTGCAAATAATATTCAATTAAAACAAGCAGAAATAACGAATGTTGGTATGGCAAGTAGTTCAAATGATGGAACAGTTACACAACAACCAGTAAGAAAGAAAGAAGAAGCTGGAAGAAATGATTTATGCCCATGTGGTAGTGGTAAGAAATATAAAAAATGTTGTGGCAAGTAAATAAAGGTTTATTATTCTTTAAAAAATAAAAAGAAATAGCCATTAGATACTTTTTAGATATTTTTCAAAAGTCAAATTTATGTTATAAAAATATTTAGGAGTTGATATATTATGGGGAAGGTTACTATAAGAAAAGCAACATCACAAGAATTAGAAATAATACAAAATTTAAATAATGAGTTGTTTAAATTAGAAAAAGAAAAATTTGATTCTACCTTAGTAAATGATTGGCCATTAACAAAAGACGGCAAAATGTATTTTGAAGATTTGATTAATAGTTGTTATGTTATTGTGGCAATTTTAAATGATGAAATTGTAGGATATTTAGCTGGAACTATAAATGAAAAGGGTTCATATGAAGAAATTCAATATGGTGAAATAAACAACATGTTAATAAAGGAAAATTGTAGGGGCTTTGGTATAGGAAAATTATTAGTTGATAACTTTAAAAATTATTGTAAAAAAAATAAAATTAATAATCTAAAAGTAGAGGCAAGTGCTAAAAATATAAGTGCTATAAACTTTTATAAAAAAAACGGATTTAAAGATTTTAATATAACCTTGACACAAAATTTGGAAAACATATAATAAATAATATATTGCTATTAAATAAAAATGGCAGTTATAAACAAAAAAGAATTCTATTTAACAATTCTATTAGATACATTTGGTAAATTTAAGCTAAATGTATCTTTTTTTAAAATTATAGAGTATGATAAAATTAGAAATGAGTTGATAATATGATTAAACCCAAAAAATTAAATTTAGGTGATAAAATTGCAATAGTAAGTTTATCTTGGGGTGGTATAGGTGATAAAGATTTAATTCACAAATATTATATTGCTAAAGAACGATTAGAAAAAGAATTTGGGTTGGAAGTAATTACAATGCCTAATGCACTAAAAGGAATAGAATTTATATATAATCATCCTGAATTAAGAGCAAAAGATTTATTAGATGCATTTATGAACAATTCAATTAAAGCAGTTTTTTGTTCAATAGGTGGTGATGATTCTATTAGGCTTTTACCATATATTAATTATGATATTCTAAAAAATAATCCTAAAATATTTATGGGCTATTCAGACACAACAATAAGTCATTTTATGCTTAATAAAGCAGGCTTAGTTTCTTTCTATGGGCCTTCAGTTATGGCTGAATTTGGAGAATATGTAAAAATGTTTGATTATACAAAATCAGCAGTTAAAAATATATTATTTGAAAACGTAAAAGGATATGAAGTTAAGTCAAGTGAATATTGGTCAAATGATTTTGTATCATGGAAAGAAGAAAATATTAATGTACAGAAAAAACTTATAAAAGAAGAACACGGTTATGAAGTATTATCTGGAAGTGGAATAATTAAAGGAAAATTATTAGGAGGATGTTTAGATGTATTTCCAATGATGTTAGAAACTGAAATATGGCCTAATAAAGATGAGTGGAAAGATAAAATAATGCTTTTAGAAACAAGCGAAGATCAAATGTCGCCAGAATGTTTATTATGTTATATGAGAAATTTGGGGGTACAAGGTATATTAAATAATATTAAAGGAATAGTAGTTGGTAAACCTAAGGATGAGAAATATTATGAAGAATACAAAGAGATGTATTTAAGACTATTAAAAGAGTTTAATTGCGAAAATTTGCCAATTATTTATAATATTAATATTGGTCATGCATTTGGAATGGGTATATTACCATTAGGAATTGAATATGAAATAAATTTAGATAATAAAACGATTAAATTTAATGAAAGTGCAACAATAGATTAAGAAAAATTGAAATGGATACATTTGGTAAATTTAAGACTAAATGTATCTTTTTATTAATATATATTGTATAATATTTATTAAGATTGCAAGTGAAATATATAAATATAGGAGGTAAATATGAATTTTGAAATATATTTAGATAATAATGCAACTACTAAATGCGATGAGCAAGTACTAAATGCAATGTTACCATATTTAAAAGAACAATATGGTAATCCTAGTAGTACATATTCTTTTGGTAAAAAAGTAAAGGAAGAAATTAGTAATGCTAGAAATAATATTGCTAAATTATTAAATTGTTCTGAAAACGAAATAATCTTTACAAGTTGTGCTAGTGAAAGTAATGTTACTGCTATAAAAAATGCCATAGCAAATAATCCTTTAAAAAAACATATAATTACAACTAAAGTAGAACATGCATCGATTATTGAAACTATGAAATATTTAGAAAGTATGGATTATGATATTACATATTTATCAGTTGATACATTCGGAAGAATAAGTTTAAAAGAACTTGAAGATTCAATAAGACAAGATACCTGCTTAATAGCTATAATGATGGCGAATAATGAAATTGGTAATATTTATCCAATAAAAGAAATCGGTGAAATAGCTAAAAAAAATAATATATTATTTCATTGTGATGCAGTTCAAGCAATAGGCAAAGTAAAGATAGACGTTAATGAAATGAATATTGATACATTATCAATGTCTGGACATAAGATTTATGCGCCAAAAGGAATTGGTGTTTTATATGTTAGAAAAAGTATTCCTTTTATACCTTTGATATTTGGCCATCAAGAAAAAAATAGAAGGGGAGGAACAGAAAATGTTCCATATATAATTGGTTTAGGTAAAGCGGTAGAATTAATTTTACATGATGATTATAGAATTAATTTTAAATTAACAGAATTAAGAAATTATATGGAAAATGAAATAAAGAAAAATATAGATAATGTTATTATTTATGGAGATTTAGAAAATCGACTACCTAATACATCAAGCATAGCATTTAAAGGTGCTAAGGCAGATGAATTATTATTATTACTAGAATCATTTAATATATTTATTTCTACGGGTTCTGCATGTAACTCTGAGATAGCTGAGCCTTCTCATGTTTTAACAGCGTGTAATGCAGATTTAGAGAATTATAGTCCTATAAGAATAAGTTTAGGGAAATATAATACCGAAGAAGAAATGAATACCTTTGTTAAGAAATTAATAAGTGTAGTAAATATGTTGAGGAGGAAGAATAATGAATATGTGGAATGAATTGGCAGAATATTTAAATAATAAGAATGTTTTA